>JAFURH010000001.1 GCA_017471945.1 Clostridia bacterium
GGCTCGGGCTCGGGTTCGGGCTCGGGTTCGATCACGATCGGCGTATTTTCCGTCCATTTCGCGTAGAGCTTAATATCCCCCGTTCTGCCGACGGGAATTTCCGTCATTAAAAGCGTAAGCGCTTCGTCTGCATACCAACCCGAGAACAAATACCCCTCTCTGGTCGGATCTTTGAGCGTTACGCCGCTTTCCGCCAAGTAACTCACGGGCGCGTCCGCCGCGTTTTTACCGCCGTTCAGCTCGTATTCGATCGTATAGCTTACGGGGGACGCCTTTGCACACTTTACGTATACGGTTAAATCGTCGTCCACGGGCGCGTTCAGATCGACGGGAGTGGTAAATTCCGCGTCCGCGTAGACCTCGCTCGACAACAATTCGTAGCCCTCTTTCGCCGCGATCAAAGAAGTATCGAGGGGTTTCCCGCGAAGCTGTTCGTAGGAAATTTCCGTATAATCGCCGTAGTTCACGGTCAATTCGACCGTCTGATACGTAAAGCGGATATCGAGGTTTTGGAAGAGAGTCCAGTTCGTCGAATTCGAGCCGATCACGATCTTCAAGAAGAACGCCTGCTTGCCGATCACGTAGCCCGTGAGATTCTGCTTCACCGTCGCGATATTGTTGCCCACGCGGGTGATCAAGCTCTTATAGATCAGCTCGTAATTTTCGTCGTTTTCGTCGTAGCCGAGATAATAGTCTACTTTTTCGTTCGTGCCCTGCCCGTAATAATCGAACAGCTTCGCGATCGTGGTGAGCATTGCGGATTCGAAATATTTTCCGTCCTCCGCCTCGAACTTATAAGTGATATACCCCACCCCGCCGTTAATGCCGAGAGAATGATAATCGCTGTCGGTGATATAAAGGTTCGCGTAATCGTAAAGACCGTCTTTCCAACCGTTACCAAATTTCGGATGCGCGGTGTAGTCCATTGAGAAATCCCCTTGAACGCTCGCGCGAGGCGCGAATTTAGCGACGATCGTATAATCGCAGTTTGCGTTCGAAAGCTTATAAGAATTGCCGTTCGTGAGGAACACGTCCACGCCGTTGACGGAAAGGCCGTAAAGAATATATCCGTCCGCGGGCGTAAGCGTAAATTGCACGCTCGCCCCCGCCGCGATCTCCGTCAAGAGTTCGGGGTCGATTTCAACCGTGCCTTCTCCTTCGACGATCAAATTAAAATCGTACTTCGCCGCAACCCACTTCGCGTATAACCGATAAGCGCGCAAAGCAGAGCAGTCGATCTGCGTGATCGGCTCGCCCGTACCTTCCGAATTCGCGTACCAACCGACGAATTCCATATACTCTTTAACGGGGGAAACAAGGGTGATCACGCCGTCGGAAGTCATAAATTCCGTGGGATTGCTTTCGCCCGCTTGATAACTGCCGCCGTCGAGCACGTATTCAATCTTACCGCCCGTCAATGCCGCCGTCACGCCGTAAAGGCGAATGGAAGAAGGGGTTGCGCCGCTCGCCGCCGAAAAATCCGTTTTTACGTAGACTTTTCCCACGCCGAAAGCGTAGTCGGTGAGATCGGCTTGATAAGTATCCGCCGCCACTTCGGGAAGATCGGTATACGTTTCGCCGTCGAGGGAAACGGAAACTTTTGCGCCCGAAAGCGACGTACCGTTCATTTCCAGCATCAAACTTTCAAAATAATTCCCCTCGGTTTCCACGACGAAGGTCTCCGTCGTTTCGCCCGAGAAATTTGCGTTTGCAAAATCTTCCGTCACGACGCAATCGCCCGTGAAAGATACGGTGTATAATCTCACGAGCAAGTTGCCTAAATAATATTGCCCGTCGGGGTGTACCATTTCCAATTTCACGTACGCGGTAGACAAATTTTTGACCGCCGCCGCAAGATCGACGTCGAGCGTTTGATACGCCCCGATCTCCGTTTGGATCGGATTTTCGTACGGGCTGTTTTTAAAGGCGCTCGCGCGCAAAAACTCCGTATAATCGGAATCGTCCTTGCTCGTATACACGACGAGCTCCCCGCCGCTTTTTAACGTATACCCAAGCTGCAAACGCAGATTTTTAAACACTTTATTTTCACCCGCGGAAAGCTTATAGGTAACGTAACCCGTCGTGGCGGAAACTTCGCCCGCCCAACCGGTTGCGGGTACGAGCGCGTAGGATTGATTGCCCGCACCCGTGTCTTTCGCCACGTTTTCCGCCGCCATCACGCCCGCGAACGAATCGACCGTGCCGCCGTTTCTCCAATCGTTCGTAAGGCTTACCGCCGTCGCAGGCAACGTGTTTTGTACGCCGTTGAAGGTTACGCCCAAAAGACAGGTGGGAAGCTTGTTCAAAACGACCGTCGCGGTAGGACAGATCATATCGATCTTAACGAACAAAACGCCGAAGCCTTTCGCGTATTCGCTTAAATCGACCGTGAGGTCGGTCGCGACCTGCGAAGTAGCGAAATAGCCTTTTTCTTTATATAAATTATACGCCTGCGTAAACGCCTTTTTGTCGTAGCTGACCGATACGATAAAGTTGGCGAGTCCGTCGGCAAAATCCGAGCTCGTCTTTGCGTAGATCAGGTTCATATTCAATTTCAGTTCCTCGAACACGAGTCCGTCGGCCGCCGAAACCTGATATGTAAGATAACCGCTCGAAGCGTTGACCGTAGCCGCCCAACCGCTTGCGGGTACGAGCCCGAACGTCGCGTTGCCGTTATTGGTATCTTTTGCGACGCCGCCGTAGTCTACGAGTCCTTCAAAGGAAGAAATCGCGCCGCCTTTCGTCCAGTCGTTTTCGAGCGTGTAGGCGGGAAGTTTTGACTGCCCTGCTTGGATAGAAACGTCGTAGAGCGTCGTTGCGACCTGTCCGAGCGAGGTCTGTTCCCGTTCGGGGCAGTCGAGGGTGATACGCAAATAAAGATCGCCCGCCGCGTTGATGGAATCGGTGAGATCGAGAGAAATAAGATATTGTACGACCGCCTCGCTTGCGTTGCCCGCCGCTTTGGGCGTTTCGCTCCCGACGGGACAGATCGTCGTATCCTCCCGAATAGAATACACGTCCGTGAAAGATACGTTATCGTAGCTTATCCCTACCTTGATATCCGCGCCCGCCACGAACGCCGAGATCTGACCGTGCCCGAACGTTACGTTCGCAGAAAGAGAAAGAGAGTCGATCGCGTAGCCGTTCACCGCCGAAAGCTTATAAGTGACGTAGGCTTTCGCCGTATCGACGAGTCCGCCCCACCCCGAAGTGGAAGGAACCAACCCGAAAGTCGAGGTCGTATCGTGTCCGATATTTTGATATTCGTATACGTTACTTTCGGAAACCAAAGGCACGGCGACCTCGTTCACCTCTCTGAAATTATCGTAAACGGAAATATCGCCGATCTCTTTTTGAGTCGCCGTCAACGCCGTCGAATATAAGCGTACGGGAATGTTTCCAAGCGCCTTTTGCGCGTTCTCGGCAACTTTCAAATACGCTTTCACGTACACGTCCTGCTTACCGACCGCGTATTGCGACAGATCGAGAGAAATTTTATAAGTATAGTCGGTTTGCGTGATTTTATTGCTCGACCCCGTCAACTCTCCTTTGGTCGAGGTTTGCCCTTCGGGAATGATCGTATCGTCGTTATATAAGGAATACGCTTGGGTAAAGTTCGCGTTGTCCGAGCTTACGAACACTTGAAAATCCGCGTTGCCGAAACATTGCGCCCCGTCGCTACAATGCCCGTACGTTACGGTAAAGTTCGCCGTCAGCGAAGCCATATCGTAGTCGTCGTCCGCCGTAAGCTTATAGGTTACGTACGCGGGCGCGATAGAAACGGGATCGCCCCACACGCTCGCGGGAACTATCCCGTACGTACCGTTGCCCGAACCTTGACATACGCCCGAATATTCGTAGATATCCGAATAATTGCAAGCCGTGGCCGTAACGCCAAGCCCTGCGGAATAGTCGCCCGAAAGGACGATCTCCCCGCCTGCCGCCGCCGCTTGCTCCGTCCGTACGGGCGTAGCGACGCTCAACCCCACGCCGAGCGCCGTACAACACGCCGCCGCAAGGGAAAATAGTACGCTGCCTTTTTTCCGTTTGGTCATAGAAAATTCTCCTTATCTATAAAAGCCTTTTCCAAGCTTTATTTTTTTACTCTTCTATTATACCAAACCTTCCTTTTTTTGGTCAATGGCGTTATGTTGCCTCTTATTGTCCTGTCGTTGAAAAATAGCGGCGTTTTCTTTTTTGTCAAGCAAAAACCCGTTCTTCGGAATCGCCGAAGAACGGGTTTTGTAATTTAGAGAAATTATTTTTTCAAAAGTTTATCGATCACGGTAGAACCCGCCGCGGAAACCGCCGCCAAAATAGAGCAGATCCCCGCGATAATCGCGCCTGCGCCCAGCCCGAGCCCTTCTCTTGCATCTTGATAAAGCGCATCGACGAGCTCTTCGTTTAACCCTTTGGTATTTTCAGAAGAAAACACCCAAAAGCTGTTGCCGCAGAAGAAGAAAATACCCGCAAGGAGCAAGCAAGCCGCCGCGACGTACGCCATCATTTTATTGCCTTTTAAAGCCGCCAGAACAGACAAAGCAACGCCCGCCAAGAGCAACAGAACGGTCAATAAATTCATAAAGGAAAATCCGAAATATTCCACTTCGCCTAAATCACCGCCAAACGTAACGGTAAATCCGTTCGCCCAGTCGCTGACCGTTTTTCCCAAAACTTCTTTGCTATAACCGATAAACGGCAAGAAGAGCATAATGACCGCAACTATGCCGAGGCCCGCCGCGATCCAGTTCAATAAAACAGATTTCTCCATAGATTTTTTCATTGAAAAAATCCTCCTACAAAAAATTTATTATGATATTTCTATCACAATGTCATTATATCATATTACAGTCTTAATTGTATACGATATAGGATTTTTTCCTATGCGCTTTCTGTCGAAGCTTGTCCGTTTATATAGGAAAAACGCCGCTTAAAAAGGCGGCGTTTTCGTTGGTTTTTATTCGGTTCTAAGCGCAATTACGGGGTCTTTCTTCGCCGCCGCCTGCGCGGGTACGAGTCCGCTGATAAGCGTTAAGCATACGCTGATCACGACCATAATAAACGCGCTCAGGATCGGAAGATCGGCAAGAGTTCCTATCCCCGTCGCCGCCCCCAAAAGCAGGTTTATCGGAATGGATACGAGGTAGGTGAACCCGATCCCGATCAAGCCCGCCAAAAGCCCGATAATAAAGGTTTCGGCATTGAACAGATGCCGTATGTCCTTCTTTCTCGCGCCGAGCGAGCGGAGAACGCCGATCTCTTTCGTGCGTTCCACCACCGAAACGTAGGTGATGATCCCGATCATTACCGAGGACACCACGAGGGAGATCGAAGTAAACGCGACGAGCACGTAGGTGACCGCGTCAAGCATTGACTCCACCATTTCCAGCATCAGCCCGACGGAGTCGTTGTATTTGACTTCCGTTTTCTTTGAAAGCGCAACCTTTTGCAATTCGCCGTTTTCGTCGGTATATTCGTAGAACACCGTGCTCGTATCCCCTTCGTTCACGATGGTCTTTTGTCCTTTTTCGCAAAGCTTATTCCAACCGTCGAGATATTTGAGCATTGATTTTTTCGTATCGAAGGAGCGCGTATAGAAGGAAATCCCCGCCACTTTATCGCTTCCGCCGATAGCGGCGAGCGCGCCTTCCCAATCGAGCGTATGTCCCGTGCTGTCGTAGTAGGAAATCTGTCTATCGGAGGGCGTTTTTGCGGCAAGCTGATTTTCGCTCAGATATTGTGCGATCTGCGAAGTTTTGTTTCTGCCGATATACTCGGTGACGAGCTTTTCCGTCAGGTTCAAGCCGTCGGACAAACAGCCGTTGGAAAGATCTTGTTTTAACCGTAAAATCCCCGTGATCTTAATTTCCGTGCCACCCTCCGCTTGCGCGTTCATTCCCATTATTCCCTTATGCGTGAAGGGATAAGTCCCGCTTGGCGTGGCGGTATACACGGCGTCGTTGTCGTAGAGCTTGAAGCCCGTATTGAAAATCCTTTCGAAAGGAACGGTAGCGTAGTCGTTCTTTTTATCCTTGCTCGCGCCCGTTTCGATCGAGCCGTTTACCCCAAGATCGACGTTTTCAAACACCGCCAAAAATTCCGTATCCGTCATTAAACCGAGCTGAGCGAGCGTGATATCCGTCATATCGTTGTTCTGCCCGATCACGAGTACCGCTTCGTTCGCGTTCGTCGGCATACCCGTTTTACTCCCCTCCGCTTTTGCGATCACGTCGTATTGCGAAAGAACGTAATCCGCGGTGTTTGCACCAAGCTCTGCCGTGCCGGGCATTACGTTTACGATACTGCCGAGCAAACTCACGTATTGCGCCAAGCTTGCGAATTCGCCGCCCTCCGCCGACTTTAAAATCTGGGTATAGAACATTTTGATCGTATTGATATCAAGGGTTTCGGGTGAGGGAAGAGGTACGCCGTAGCTTGCCATCATAGAGTTCCAAGATTCCTCGCCGAAAGGAGAAGTTACGTAGAGATTATTCATCACGTCCACGCCGTAGGAATACTGGATCTCCTCGTAGTACGAGGAAGGCATTTCGGAAACGTAGTGCAAATATGCGTCCGAAAGGTCGTTTTCCACCATCATTCCCTGCGCCATATTCGTCAAGAAGGAATTGACGTAGATTTTATCTTTAAGCTTAGAAAGCTCGGGCATATATCTTTCGTCCGTCATTCCCGCCATAATGCTCGTGACGTCCAACGCCTTTTCGCTGACCTTTACGGGCGCGGAGGAGAGCATATCCTCCTGCGTTTTCAATATGTAGTTATTGAACCCGTTGGAGAGCGCGAGCACCAAAGATACGCCGATAATGCCGATACTGCCCGCGATCGAAGTGATCACCGTTCTGTCCTTCTTCGCGCGGAGGTTTCTGCCGCTTAACGCGAGCGCCGTACCGAACGACATCGCCGCCCGTTCTTTCTTTTCCTTTTTCTTTTTCTTGGGCTTGGATTCGGACGGTTGCTCCACGGAATCCGTTTCCGCTTGGACTTCCGTTTCCGCCGCATCCGTCGCGATCTCTTTTATTTCTTCCGTTTCGGGAACGACTTCTTCCCCCTCGTCCAACTCGTAAGGGTTAGAATCGGAAACGACGAGCCCGTCGGAAAGCCGCACGATACGCGAAGAATACTGCTCGGCAAGCTCGGGATTGTGCGTGACCATAATGACGAGCCGTTCGCCCGCGATCTCGCGGATAAGCTCCATAATCTGTACGCTCGTGACCGAATCGAGCGCACCCGTCGGTTCGTCGGCAAGCAAAATTTCAGGGTTATTGACGAGCGCACGCGCGATCGCCACCCTTTGCATTTGCCCGCCCGAAAGCTGGTTCGGGCGTTTATAAAGCTCCGAACCCAAGCCCACCTTTTCGAGGGCTTCTTTTGCGCGCGCCTTTCGTTCTTCCTTGGATACGCCCGCGATGGTAAGCGCGATCTCGACGTTTCCAAGCACCGTTTGGTGCGGGATCAGGTTATAGGACTGAAACACGAACCCGATACGGTGGTTTCTGTATACGTCCCAATCGCGGTCGCTATAATTTTTCGTGGATTTGCCCGAAATCACGAGGTCGCCCGAAGTGTAGTGATCGAGCCCGCCGATAATATTGAGCATCGTCGTTTTCCCGCAACCGGACGCGCCGAGAATGGACACGAACTCGTTTGCGCGGAATCTTAAAGAAACGCCTTTAAGCGCCTGAACGGTAGAACCTGCCGTAACGTAATCCTTTTTTACGTCAATGAGTTTTAACATACGATCTTTCTCCGAAAAAATCTATTATTTTTATTTACCTCTTACTTCCGAAACGGTTTTTGAGAACTCGTCGGAAAGAGCGAGAAGTTTTTCCATTTTCGCCACGCCGAATTTTTTTACGACCCGACCCGTGAACTCCGCCGCCACTGCGATTTCCGCTTCGTACGCTTCGAGCGCGCCGTCGGTAAGTTCCACGTAGGCGATCTTATTGTCCTTGGATTTGGGCGTACGTTTGATAACGCCTTCCCCTTCAAGCTTGGTCACGATCTGCGAGATCGCCGAACGGGTGACGTTCAAACGGGTCGCAAGTTGGGTGGAAATATAGCGTTTGCCTTCCTCTTTCGCGATCAGAATTTCGCTGAGCAAGCGAAGCTCGGAATTATTGAAGCGGGTCTTTTTGTTGACGACCACTACGTTCTCCATCTGCTTGAACATCGCAAGGATCTTGCCTAAGTATTCTCTGTTTTCGTTGGTATTTTCGCAATTCATCATTATGCCTCCGTAAAAATATTATTTCACTCTTATTTTCGTGCAATCATTATAACGCATTTTTCTGCGTACTGTCAAGCGATTGAAGGTTTTTCGTTAAGCATTTCACCTTTTTTTCATATTGTGAAAAAATTTTTTCGTATTTTATGCGTTTTCACCGTCCGTTACTTGTCAAAAGTGAAAAAAAATGTTACAATATTTTTACCTATATTATTATTAAGGAATACTTTTCTATGAGAGATCTTTTGGATTTTTTAGCAACTTCCTACACCGCGTACCACGCAGTAGAAAACGCGAAAGCGTTGCTCGCCGAAAACGGCTTTCGTCCTTTATCCGAAACGGAGGACTGGGAACTGAACGAAGGCGGGAAATATTTCGTAGAGCGCGGCGGCAGCGCGCTGATCGCGTTCACGGTGGACGGGCTGGACCGTTTCGCCTTTAAGATCGCCGCGGCGCACACCGATTCCCCCGCTCTTAAAATCAAGGAAAACCCCGAACGCAAAACGGAAACGTACGTCACTTTGAACACCGAAAAGTACGGCGGCGGAATTTGGTATTCTTTCTTCGACCGTCCTTTGAAAATCGCGGGTCGCGTCGTTATAAACGAAGGGGGCGTTTTAAAAACCAAAACGGCGGTTTCGGAAAAATTCGTCAGTATTCCCTCGGTTGCCGTTCATCAAAACCGCGGTGTAAACGACGGGTTTGCCGTCAATGCTCAAATCGATCTTTGCCCGCTCGTTTCCCTTTCCGAAAACGGCAAAAACTGGCTTACGGAAATCGCGGACGGCGAGGTCGTAGCGCACGATCTGTTCCTCGTGAACGGGGATATGCCCTATGCCTTCGGGCTTTCGGACGAATTTATCGCGTCGCCTCGAATCGACGATCTCGTTTGTACGTACGCGGCGATCGAAAGTTTGATCTCGCACGATAAAAACGGCGGGATCTGCGTAGCGGCGTGCTTTGACAACGAAGAAGTCGGCAGCGGAACTTACGCGGGCGCAGGTTCGGACTTTTTGCAGACGACCTTAAAGCGGATCGCTTACGCGCTCAAATTCGACGATCTCGAATACTGCAAAGCGCTTGCCTCCTCTCTCCTCGTTTCCGCGGACAACGCGCACGCCGTTCATCCCAATCACCCCGAAAAGAGCGACCCCACGAACAAGACCGTGTTAGGCGGCGGCGTGGTGATCAAATCGCACGCAAATAAGGCGTACACGACGGACGGGCTTTCGGCGGCGATCTTAAAGACGATATTCGACCGTGCGGAAGTAAAATGGCAGAGCTTTTTCAACCGCTCGGACGCGCAAAGCGGTAGCACGCTCGGAAGGATATCCCTCGGTCAGCTCGGCGTTTTGAGCGTGGATATCGGACTCGCGCAGCTCGCGATGCACTCGGCTTGCGAAAGCTTTGCAAAATCCGATTTCAACGAGCTGGAAAAGGGTTTAACCGCGTTCTACGGCGCGGATATCGTGATCAAAGGCGACGAAACGGAAATCAAATAAATTTCGAAATAATTTTAAAACGGCTTCCTTGCGGGGAAGCCGTTTTCTTACGTATGTTTTAAGATAAGAGGTCAAGGAACTTAGTTCCTTGCGGATTGCAAAGGCAGAGCCTTTGCGACTCTCTGTCAAGAGCCGCCGTCGAGGCGGAAAAAGTACCCAAATAAGAAAAGCGTTAGCTTTTCGTCTCCGCGGCTGTGCCGCGAATTCGCCTCACGGCGAAAAGCGCAAAACTTCGTTTTGCTTATCTTGGGCATTGTTTTCGTGGGCTCTGCCCACACCCGCCAGAAACTGAGTTTCTGGACTTCCCGATAGAACGCCGTTGCTTGGTCGCAATTATTTAATGAAGGCGCGGAAGGCAAGATATTCCTCGTAAAGGTCAGCTTTCGAAATCACCTCGAACGGCGAATGCATCGAAATGACGGGCACGCCGATATCCACCGTGTTGATGTTCATTTTCGCGATATATTTCGCGACCGTGCCGCCGCCCCCGACGTCTACTCCGCCGAGCTCGCCCGTTTGCCAGATCACGCCGTTCTCGTTGAACAGCTTGCGTATCTCGCCCATAAACTCCGCGTCCGCGTCGTTGGAAGCCGATTTCCCGCGCGCGCCCGTGAATTTAGTAACTCCCGCGCCACAGGAAACGTAAGTCGAGTTCAACGGCTCGGATACGCTCTTATAGTTGGGATCGTAGCCCGCGTTGACGTCTGCGGAAAGACATCTCGAATTTGCGCGCACCGCCGCCGAAGAAACGCCGAAAGAGCTTGCGATCGCGTCGATCAGATCGGTGAACAGCACGCATTGCATACCCGTCGTGCCCTCGCTTCCGATCTCTTCTTTGTCCGCCAAAACGACCATCACGGTGTGCTTATCCGACTCCTCGTCGAAAAGCGCAGTATAGGCGGGATAGGTGCACACTCTGTCGTCGTGGCCGTACGCGCCCAAAAGCCCTCTGTCAAGCCCGATATCGCGCGCTTTGAAAGCGGGAACGAGGGAGAGCTCCGCGCTCAAAAAGTCCTCTTCCTTCATACCGTATTTTTCGTTCAAAATGCGCAAAAGGTTTTCCTTGACCGTCTTGTCTTTATCGTCCTTCGCCGCGGTATAGGGAATGTTGCCGAACCAGATATTGAGATCTTCCCCGCCGATCCCTTCGCCGAGCGGTTTCGCGTTCTGCTTCGCCGCAAGGTGCGGGAGAAGGTCGCTGATGTAGAATACGGGATCGCTTTCGTCTTCGCCGATCTTCACTTCGATGGTTTCGCCGTTTGAAAGCACCACCGCACCGTGAAGCGCAAGGGGGATTGCCGCCCATTGATATTTGCGGATACCGCCGTAGTAATGCGTTTTGGCAAGCGCGATGCCGTCCGATTCGTATAAGGGCACTTGTTTCAAATCGATACGCGGGCTGTCGATATGCGAAGCGATAATGCGGATACCGTCCTTTTCCACGGGTTCCGTACCCACGCGGATCAGATAGATATTTTTGCCGCGGTTATTATAGTATACCTTATCGCCCGCTTTGAGCTTATCGCCGAACTGAAAAGGCTTATACCCCTTTTCTTTGGCGGCGTTCAACACGTACGCGCAAGCTTCGCGCTCGGTTTTGCCCTCGTCGATAAATTTCCGATACCCTTCCGCGTAATCGAAAATAGCTTTCATCAGCTTTTCGTCTGCTTTTTCATAGACGTTCGTTCTCTTGTAAGCAAGTTCACTCATTGTTTTATCCTCTCTTTTTACTATTGATTTTTTTTCCTTAACTTGCGCCTTCGGCGCAAAATTCACTTCGTAAGATAATTCACTTAATGGATTAAACTTCACTTTCGGCTTGCCGAAAATTTAACCTTTTTAATGCAGGAAGCCTTTAATGATCTGCTCCTCCGCTTCCTTTTCGCTAAGCCCCAAGGTCATCAGCTTCACGAGCTGTTCGCCCGCGATCTTGCCGATCGCCGCTTCGTGAATGAGTTCCGCGTTTACGTCGTTCGCCGACAGACACGGCGCGGCGGTGACCGAAGCGTTATCCATAATGATCGCGTCGCATTCGGTATGGCCGTGGCACGCCGCGTTACCGTTCATCGTGGACACGAAATGTTGACGGGATTCCCCGCCCGCAACCGAACGGGACGTAATATCCGCGCGACAGTTTTCGCCGTTCATATCCACTACGAAATCGGTGTTCGCCGTCTGGTTTCCGTGCGTGTATAACTTTTCCTTTACGATAAAATTCGAACCCGCTTTCATCGTGGCTTCCGTTACGCGGTTGGTCGAATCGATCCCTTTGATCTGCGTGGTTTGCATTTCCATCGACGCGCCCTCTTCCAAATGCACGACCGTTTTCGGATTCATTACGTTTTTGCCGTTGCCGTCCCCGTCGCCGTAGTGTTTTTCCACGTATTTGACTTTCGCGTTTTTGCCCACGTAGAAGGTATGCACGCCGTCGTGGCGGGAGGTCAGCTCCACGCCGCCGCAGTTATGGATACCGCACCCCGCGACGATCACGACGTCGGAATCCGCGCCGATATGAAAATCGTTGTATACAACCTCTTGCAAGCCCGCCTTACTGATGATCACGGGAATATGCAAGCTCTCGTTTTTCGTGCCTGGCTTAATGAAAATATCGATCCCGGCGTTGCCGTCCGTTTTCGTGACGATATCGATATTCGCCGTGGTATTTCTGCCTTGCGTTTCGCCGTTACCGCGAATGTTATACGCGCCTTCGGGCACGCCGTGCAGGTCGGCTATTTTGAGTAGTAAATCTTTCTCTATTGCGTCCATAACCGACTCCTTTACAGCTTTTCTTCGAGCACGCGGCAGGTTTTCGCCGCGAGCAGTTTGGGCAATATCTCGTCTTTTTTGCCCTGCGCTTCGATCTTCCCGTCCGCGATCACCACGATCTTGTCCGCGACGTTCAAAATGCGCTCTTGATGGGAAATGATCAAAATATTCCCCTTGGTTTTTTCGTGCATTTTTTCAAACACCGAAATGAGGTTGCCAAAGCTCCAAAGGTCGATCCCCGCTTCCGGTTCGTCAAATATGGAAAGCTTTGTCGAACGCGCGAGGATCGTCGCGATCTCGATACGCTTCAATTCGCCGCCCGAAAGGGAGGCGTTCACCTCTCTGTCGATATAATCCCTCGCGCACATTCCCACTTCGGAAAGATACGAGCACGCGTCGGAAACTTTCAGATTTTTGCCCGCCGCGATATTGATAAGATCGCGCACGGTCAGCCCCTTAAAGCGGACGGGCTGTTGGAAAGCATACGAAATTCCCCGATTCGCGCGGTCGGTCACCGAAAGATCGGTGATATCCTCGCCGTCGAGAAAAATTTTGCCTTCCGTGGGGCGGATAATGCCCGCGATCACTTTCGCGAGCGTGGATTTTCCCCCGCCGTTCGGGCCCGTAAACGCGACGAACCGTTCGTCGAGTTCGAGGTTGATATCCTTTAAAATTTGTTTTTCACCCAACTCGTCTTTGACGAGATAGCTTACGTTTTCGAGTTTTAACATTCGTGACTCCGAAATAAATCCTTTCTATCATTTATAACGAAAAAACGCGGATTTTAAACGCTTTTTCAGAAGATTTGCATTAAATACGACCTGTCTTTGAGCCAACGCCGTTTTTCTTTATAATCGGGAACGTATTTTCCCACCAACGCCCAGAAAGCGGGCGAATGGTTTTTTACGCAAATATGCGCAAGCTCGTGCACCGCTACGTAGCGGATCACCGCTTCGGGCGCGTATAATAAGCGGAAGGAAAAATGCAAGGCGTTATCGAAGGAACACGAGCCCCAACGGGTTTTTGCGCTCGTGATCGAAAGGGATTTAAAGCGTACGCCCATTTCCCCCGCAAGCTCGTCCGTCAACGCTTTTAAGGTTTCCCTCGCCCGCTCTTTCAGCCATTTTTTAAGCGTTTCTTCCGCGCTCGCGCGGGGTACGAACAGCCGTTTTTCGACCTCGTCGCAAAGGACTTTTTTGCCGCCGTAAAGGGTTACGCGATATTCCTCGCCGAAAAGCAAGAAGGCGTAGCCGTCGAGGTTTTTAGGCGGTAAACGCGACTCTGCCCCCGCCTTTTTGGCTTGGTGCTTTCTGATCCAGTCTTCTTTTTCCTTTAAAAAAGCAAAGATCCGTTCTTCGCTGAGCCGCGCGGGGGCGCGGACGGTCAGCCTACCAAACGGATCGATAGATACGGATAGCGTTTTGCGCGCGGAACGGATAATTTTATCCGGGGTTACCATTGCTTATTTTTCATACCCGAACGGGTTGGAGCTCTGCCACTTCCATTGAGAAGCGCACATTTCCTCGATCCCGAACTTCGCCTTCCATTTCAGCTCTTTTTCCGCTTTGTCGGGGCAGGCGTAGCAAGCCGCGATATCCCCCGGTCTTCTTTCGCAGATCTTATACGGCAAAGTCTTTCCGCAAGCCTTTTCAAAAGCGTGGATCATATCGAGCACGCTGTAACCGTGCCCCGTGCCGAGGTTGTAGATATGCACGCCCGATTGGTTACATTCCTCGATCGCCGCGATATGCCCGAGCGCGAGATCGACCACGTGAATATAATCGCGCACGCCCGTGCCGTCGGGAGTGTCGTAGTCGTTGCCGAATACGTTGATGCAGGAAAGCTTTCCGCTCGCCACCTGCGCGACGAAGGGCATCAAGTTGTTGGGAATCCCCTTCGGGTCTTCCCCGATACGCCCGCTCTCGTGCGCGCCGACGGGGTTGAAATAACGAAGGAGAATGATATTCCATTCGTTATCCGCTTTATACAGATCCTGCATAATGTTTTCCATCATCAGCTTGGTGCTGCCGTAGGGATTCGTTGTCGAAAGGCGGCAATTCTCGTCCAAGGGAAGCCGTTCGGGCGAGCCGTACACGGTTGCGGACGAGGAGAAAATGATCTTCTTTACGCCGAACTTTTCCATCACCTGCAATAAGCCCACCGTGCCGCTGATGTTGTTATCGTAGTATTTTAACGGAAGCTTACAGCTTTCGCCCACCGCTTTGAAGGCGGCGAAATGGATCACGGCGTCGAATTTATGCTTTGAAAAGATCTCTTCGAGCGCGGGTACGTCGCGGATATCCTTTTCGTAGAAAGTCACCGTTTTGCCCGTGATCTCCTGCACGCGAGCGATACTTTCGTAGCTGGAATTGGAAAAATTATCCACGACTACGACTTCGTAGTTTTTGTTCAAAAGCTCTAAAACGGTATGCGAGCCGATATAGCCGCTCCCGCCCGTCACTAAAATAGTTGCCATTTATTTCACCTCGACAAAAATTTATTTTATTCGTCTTTTTCGTCCTCGTCTTCCGTTTCTTCCACCTTTCTCGAACGGATTTTGAGAACCTTTTGCTGGGTCGCTTTCACGACCTTGATTTCGAGGAATTTAAAGGTGATCTTTTCCCCGATCGGAGGAATACCTCCGTACTTTTCGGTCACCCAACCGCCGACGGTGTTCGCGTCGAAATTCTCGTCCTCTTTTTCCAGATCGTAAAGCTCGAAGAAGGGTTCGAGCTCGCATTTGCCGTCCACCCAGTATTCGTCCTCGGCGATCTTACCGAACAGCACCTGCTCTTCGTCGTGTTCATCCCAGATCTCGCCGACGAGCTCTTCCAAAATATCCTCCAAGGTCACGATGCCGACGAGCCCGCCGTATTCGTCGGAAACCGCCGCCATATGCACTTTCTTTTTTTGGAGCTGACGGAAAAGATCGGAAATGCGGGTGTATTCGGTAGTGAACACGATATCCTGCACGTCTTTTTCAATACTCGTCGCCCCTTCGATATAGGCGTTGAAAAAATCCCGCTGATGGATAAAACCGATCACGTTGTCGATAGAATCTTTATACACGGGAAGCCGCGAATATCCGCACTCGCGGAACTTTTCCCAAATATCTTGCATCGACGACGCGACCTCGATCGCGACCACGTTTACGCGGGGCACTAAAATGTCCTCTACCTTCAAATCGTCGAATTCGAGCGCGGAGCGCAACAGCTCCGATTCGTCCTCTTTGAGCGTACCCATTTCCTCCGCTTCGTCCACGAGGGACATCAGCTCTTCGTCGGTCACCGTTTCGTCCTTTTTCAGCTTGAAGATTTTCGAAAGCAGTTTTTTATAGCCGTCGAAAATAAAGCTGAGCGGCGTAAGTATCCAATAGAAAAACTGCATTAAAGGATAAACGAAATAACAAACCTTTTCGGGATATACGCTCGCCAAATATTTTGGCGTGATCTCGCCGAAAAGAAGAACGGCAACGGTTAAAACGATCGTCGAAATGGTCGTGGGGTCAACGCCCGTGCCGCTTAAAAGCTTGGCGAACAAGATCGTACCCAGCGCGGAAGCCGTGATATTGACGATATTGTTGCCGATAAGAATCGCCGTAACCAGCTTATTATACTTTTCCACCGCGAAGGTGTGAACGGCTTTCGCGTTCTTTTTCCCCGACGCGATATGGCTTTTGAGCTTAATGCTGTTCGCGCAGGAAAACGCCGTTTCCGTTGCCGAAAAAAAGCTAGAAAGTAAAATGAGCGCAATGATTACGAGTGATAGAGATAGGGGGTCCATATTTCCTCCGAATTAAATTTTCTTGAAAACATAGTTTTCTATGTTACATTATACTATATTTTCTAAGCTTTGTCAACGCAGAAAACCGTCTATTTACGCAATACTTGAAAATATTTACAGTTTCGCGGACGATTTTATAACCCTTTCGCGGCGTTTCAACTCCCCCGTAGCAGAATCAGCGACGACAACAAAAGGCACGTCGCGCCTATAAGTACGCCGCGCCCGATCGAGCGGGATTTCGGTCTTTCGCGTTTGACTTCGCGTTTTTTCAAATACTCTCCGTAGCTCGCTCTTTCTTTGAAAAACGCTACTTTTAAAGCGTACGCGATCCCGTTAAACGCGCCCTGCCCCGCCGCGAATCGAAACCCCGAAAACAGAAGAGCTGCCGCGCCTAAAAGAAAGAAAATATCCGACAAAAAAACAGCGTTCAACTCGTACCTGCCCCCTTTTGATCTTGCGTTTTTTCTACGCCGCACAACAAAAAATGCCCTTCGGAAACCTCTGTAAATTGCCCTTCTCCAACGTTTTCTTCGGGCTCGTAAGCCCCGCTTTCCCTCCCTTTTTCCGTGCGCGGATCGGGCACGGGGATCGCCGATAAAAGCGCTTTCGTATACGGGTGCAGGGGATTTTCAAACAGCTCGTCGGACGAAGCCAGTTCCACGATCTTCCCCAAATACATCACGGCGATACGGTCGGAAAAATATTTCACGACCGACAAATCGTGCGCGATAAACAGTACGGTAAGCCCCAGCTTTTTTTTGAGATGGTCCAAAAGATTGATCACCTGTGCCTGTACGGACACGTCGAGCGCGGACACGGGCTCGTCGGCGATCAGCACGTCGGGGCTGGTGATCAGAGCGCGCGCGATCCCGATACGTTGGCGTTGTCCGCCCGAAAACTCGTGCGGATACCGCCCCGCGTGCTCCGGTAACAGTCCTACCGTTTCGAGAGCCTCGTAGACTTTTTTCTCGATCGTCTTTTTATTTTTTTCTCCGCCCACGATCAAGCCTTCCGCGACGATCTCTTTCACCGTCATTCGAGGATTCAGCGAAGCGACGGGGTCTTGGAAGATCATCTGTATTTTTTGGCGTTCGCGCGCGTTTTTCTTGGCTTCCGCGCGCCGCGCGGCAGGTTCGTTTTTTCCTGCGGCGATCAGCTTTTGACCAAGATAAATTTCCCCGCCCGTGGGTTCGTACAGCCCGATGACCGCTCTGCCCGTCGTGGTTTTCCCCGAGCCCGATTCCCCCACGAGCCCGAACGCTTCCCCTTTTTTGATAGAAAAGCTGACCCCGTCCACCGCCTTAAAGGGCTTTTTCGGACTCCCGAAATATTGCTTTAAATCCCTGACTCTTAAAATTATTTCGTCCATTTGGCTTTTCTCCTTTTCATTCGCTCGGCGAGGGCTTCGGGGATTCCTACTTTGGGCGCGAGCGGATGCAAAAGCCACGTGGCGGCGTAGTGCGTTTCGCTCACCTTAAAAAAGGGCGGCTGTTCCTCGAAATCAATTTCAAGCGCGTACGGGTTTCTCTCTGCGAACGCGTCGCCGACGGGCGGGAAGAGCATATCGGGCGGGGAAAGCGGAATGGTTTCCAGCCGTTCTTTCGTTTCAAGATCGGGCGTAGAGGATAAAAGCGCCCAAGTATACGGGTGTTTCGGCTCGTAGAAAATTTCCTCGCTCTCGCCGTATTCTACGATCTTCCCCGCGTACATCACGGCGATACGGTCGGCGACGTTCGCCACCACGCCCAGATCGTGCGTGATAAACACGACGGATAAATTTCGCTCCCTTTTCAGTTTATTGATCAATTTCAAAATTTGCGCCTGTACGGACACGTCGAGCGCGGTCGTCGGCTCGTCGCAAATCAACACCTCGGGGTTGGCGCTGAGCGCGATGGCGATCACGATCCTTTGCCGCATACCGCCCGAAAATTCAAACGGATATTGTTCGAACCGCTTTTCCGCGTTCGCGATACCGACTTCCTCCATCAGCGCGATCGCCTTGCGCCTCGCCTCGGATTTTTTAAGGCGCGGCACGCTTTTATCCTTTCGCCTCGCCGCGCGGTTTTTTAAAAGCATCGCTTCCGTGATCTGCTTCCCTATCCGCATAATGGGATTGAGCGACGACATAGGGTCTTGAAAGATCATAGAGATCTTATTGCCGCGAAGCCGCGAAAATTCCTTTTCCCCGATCTTCAACAAATCCTTGCCGTCGAATAAAATTTCCCCGCTTAAAACCTCCGCGTTGCCCGATAAAATCCCCATCACCGCTTTGGAAGTGACCGATTTTCCCGAACCGGACTCCCCCACGATCGCGAGCGTTTCCCCCGCGTACAGTTCAAAAGAAACCCCGCGCACCGCTTGCGCTTTACCGAGTGGGGTACGGAAGGATACGCTCAGATTTTTTACTTCTAATTTCTTTTCCATAGCTTACTCCTCTACGCCCCGAAGCGCGGGGTTGAACGCGTCGCGAAGTCCGTTCCCGATCAGATTGAAGCCGATCAGAAGCAACGCGATAAACAGCGCGGGGAAAAAGATGACGTGCGGGGAGCTTGCAATGAGCGACTGCCCCTGCGCGAGCATACCGCCGATCGAGGTAAACCGCGAGGTTTCGAAGTTGACGATTCCCAGATAAGAAAGCATCGACTCCGAAAAAATCACGCTCGGCACACTCAAAGCCGCGCCCGTGATGATCCCGCCGATCGCGCTCGGGAAGATATGCTTTACGATAATGCGCTTATCCCTTGCCCCAAGCGAGCGGGCGGCTAACACGTACTCGCGGTTTTTATAGCGGTAAAATTGCATTCGCACGCGAGTCGCCGTCGGGATCCAACCCGTTAAAACGAAGGCGAACAGCAAGGTGACGACGGGTCCCGCGCTGTTTCCGATATGAAGCTGAAACAGCGTTGCCACCACGATAAACGGCACGGCGGAAATGATCTCGGCAATTCTTTGCAGTACGATATCCGTTTTCCCGCCGTAGTAACCCGCAACCGCGCCGTACGCCGCGCCGATCAAAAGATTGACGAACGAAACCCCGATCGCAAGCAAAAAGGAAAGCCGCGCCCCCACGGCAAGGCAGGTAAAAATATCCTGCCCGTACTGATTCGTGCCGAACAAAAAAGAGGGATATTCCCCGTGCAGGAATTTGAAATATTCGTAATAGCACACCCGCACGCGATAGCCCGACTGGTTTTCGAAGGCGTACACGTAATACCCCGGCACGTCGGAAAAGGAAACCCCTTCCTCCGCTTTTTGCCAGTTATACTCCTCGTCGCGATAGGCGTAACCCGTTTCGTCGTTATACCAATAATACAGCCGCCCTTCCCCGTCTTTTTGGAGCTTATAGCTTTTTTCGGAGCTCTCCGCCGTTTTCACGGGCGCGGCGTACATCGGTTGCCCTTCGGGGAAGGGCGTAGACGAAAAATCCAGCTTTAAGCTGTCGTAACCGAACGCGTTTTGAGAAAAATGCAATTTATAGTCGGGGCGAATATTTCCCTCCCCGTCGCGAACCGCTTCCGCTTTATTCGCGCCAGCGTAGCGCGCCTTGTCTTTGTGTAGCTTTTCCGCGATTTCTTGATGCTCGCCCGAAAGAACGTACCATTGATTGGCGTTCACCGCCTGATAATTGTTTTGCAGAGGATAAACGATCTGTATTCCCGTTTTATTCTGATAGGCTTTGAGCGCGTCGTATTCCTCTTGCGTTAAGTCTTTATAGATATATCCCACCTCGTAGTAGCCGTCTAATTTCATTGAATAGCTTTTCCCGTCCTTGGACGCGGAATAGCTTTTTAACGGCGCGCGAGGCTTGGTTTTTCCGCCCGCCAACGCCTGTTCGCGGGCGATCCCGTCGTAAAGATCGAACTTCGCCCGACCGCCTTCCGTTGTGATCTCCCCGTTCCAAAAGGGAATCCCGTGTTCGCGGTTAAAAGAAAGGCTGGGCGTGATCTTCAAATAATACGGGTCGCGAAAATCCACGGTATACGACGAAAATAAGGGGGCAAGCAACGCGAACAGCAGTTGGATTCCGATAACCACGAGCGCGACGAGCGCCCCTTTATTTTTTCCGAACCGCTTGAACGCGTCCTTAAAGTATCCCGCGCTTTTGCCCTTAAACGCCTGTTCGCTTCGCCTCGCGCCCTCGCCCGCAAAGCGGAATTTCTTCTCCGTCTTTTCGTCCGTGATCATTTTATTTCTTTCCCCCTATGCGAATTCTCGGGTCGATTATCCCGTAGCTCACGTCCACGATCAGCCCCGATAACAGCCCGATCGCCGTATAAAAAAAGGTAAGCGCCATAAAGAAATTATAATCCTTCATTTGTATCGACGAGATATACAGCGCCCCCACGCCGGGAATCCCGAACACCTGCTCGATAATCAAAGAACCGCTCAGCACCCCGATAAATTCCCCTAACACGACGGGGAAAATGACTACCATCGCGTTCCTGAGCGCGTGGCGCATCACCGCTTGCCCTTTCGTCAGCCCCTTCGCCCGAGCCAAAAGCATATATTCGCTCGTAAGCACCTCGGATACCTCCGCGCGGGTGTAACGGGTAAGTCCTGCGATCACGCCGAAGGATAAGGAGAACACGGCGGGCAACATCGACAAAAACACCCTGCCGCTCAAAACGGGCAAGCCCTTGGCGACTTGCAGATCGAACCAGCCCCATTTGTAGCATACGAAATACTGTACCAAAAACGCATACACGTAGCTCGGTACGGAAATGAACACCACGACCGCCACGGAAATAAGGTGATCCTGCCAACCGTTCTTTTTGAGCGCGGCAAAGATCCCCAGCGCGATCCCGAGCGGCGCGGCGAGCAAAAGCGCGTATAAATTCACGAGCACCGTATACGGCAATTTTTGCAAAAGTATTTCCCAAACCCCTTTCGTGGGATACATCGTCAGCCCTTCGCCCCAGTTCCAGCCCGTAAACACGTTTTTCCAAAAGGCAAGATAGGACGTAAACAGCGGGGCTTTGACGAACTCGCCGTTCGGCTTTTCGATCAAATAACCGAGCGCGACGAGCTTTTTATATTGTAGCGTGATATCCGCGCCGGGCACGCGGGTGACTGCGGGCACGGGCAAAAGCCTGATCAAGATCAGGCATACCGACATCACGATAAACAGCGTAAAGAGTAGCAACGCAAGGCGTTTTACAATATACTTTCCCATAGTTTCCTCACTTCGCGTAGTCGAACGACGACCGATCGAGTTTTTCCCACGCGCGATCGTCGTAGGAAAAGGTCATAAACCGCACCCCGCCGAACCCTACGATATCCACGAACCGATGCGCCGCGGCGTTGGTTTTTTCCGACCGCAAAACGGCGGTGTTCCGATAATATAACGGGATCGCCGTGAAATGCGAAAGATATTCGCTTTCCAACTCCGAAAACACTTTGGTTTTGAGTTCGATCGTCTGTTCGCTTGCGGGCGCAAGCGCCTTCCCGCCGCCAACGGACGAGATGGTTACGGCGTGATTATTCAGCCAGTCCGCCCAGTCTTTTAAAGAGGCTTTATAATTCTCGTATTCGAGCGTTCCCTTCAAATCGAGCGGGATCTCCACCTCGATCGAAGAGGTATCGAACCCGTATTCCATCTGGTTTCCCTGCCCGTTCGGGTCGTCGCAATACACGTTCGACAAAATGCCGAGTCCGTTATACGCCGCCCCGCCCCACGTCGAGAACATCATATCCACGTTTCCCGCGTACGCCGAATTATAATAGTCCTGATCGGTCTTCATCGTAAGCGACACCTTGCCTTCAAAGTCCGTACCCTTACACGCCGCCTTTACCGACGCGTTCAGATAATTGAACATCTGCGCATACGTTTCGTCCGCGCTGTATACCACCATATCGATCCGAACGGGCGTTTTTCCGTTGTAGAGCGCGCCCGAGGAAACGACTTCCCCCTTCTCGTTATGCGTAGTCGCGTAGTCGTACGCCTTTTGCATTTCCGCGCGCGCTTCCTTTAAATTATAGCCCGTGATCGCCTCGTACGCCTCGTCGAGCCCCGCATATTTCGCGCCCGTGCCGTAGTCGATACCGTACAGCTTGCAAAGCGCGTGTCGGCCTTCGTCTGTCGAGCGATAGGATTGCCCCGTCGTCGGGTCGAACACGTACATCGTGTTGAGGAGTCCGTACCCCGCCGAACCCGCCGCCGTATACGCCGAGGCGAACTCGTCGCGGTTGATACAAAGGGAGATCGCTTTTCTGAACGCGGGCACGGTGAGCAGCGTTTTATTCACGCCCTCTTGCTTGCCCCGCGAAAAAAGCTTTTGATAATCGGTGTTTAAGGTGAGCTTGGTCGTATAGTCCTGCGGGGTGTACTCCACGCGCGAGGAGCTTCCGTATTTTTCCATATCCGCCGAATCCAACCCCACCTCGTCCAGCTCGCCGCTCAAAAACGAGAGCATCTCCGTCTTGTGGTCCTCGATCACGTTAAAATAGATCTTATCCGCCTGAAACTGCCCCTTATGCGCGCCGTCGAAATAGCCGTACCAGCTTTCGTTGCGTTCAAAGGAAAGATAGCTGTCCATTCCGTAGCCCTTCAACGAATACGGTCCGTAGCCCACCGAGCTTTCGAGCGAAGTGCAATACTGCGAACCGATAGACGAAAGCGTTTTGTTTGGATTGCGCGTTCCCACCGTTTTCGTGCCGTCCGTATAATAATAGATCTTATTTTTCTCGTACAGCTCCTTATGCACGAGCCAAGTGGAGGTGTTATAATACGGCAAATAAAAATCGGGGTTGACGAGCTTGCTTTCGAGAATAATATCGAGGTATTCGAGCCCCGACGCGCCGTCTTTCCCCGCCTTTAAGCCGACTTCGTCGAAAGACGAAATTTCTTTATACACGTATTTTTTCGCGTTATACACGGCAAAATCGCCGCCGTAGTAGGAATCCGCTCGGCGGTTGAGCATTTCGGGGTTCAAAAGCTCCTTCATCGAATACAGATAATCTGCCGCCGTGATCTTGGTTTTCGCCTTATCGTCAAAGGCGGCGGCGGGATTCAAATAAATTCGGAACGCCTTGCCGCTTTCCCCTTTTTTTACGCCGTAGCTTCCCGCATACAGCCCCGTGACGTCTTGATAAAGGGACTTGGTATTCGGCACGTAACTTGCCATTTCGGGCACGGGCAAAGACGAATCTCCGTCCTCGGCAAGGACGAAATCGAAAAAGCCGATATTCAAAAATCCCATCACTTTGGAATCGGTGTTATCCGACCACGTATGCGGATTCCAGTTCAGGCTCTTCACGCCCGCGATCGGGAGCTTATAAGTATAAGTCCTTTCGTCCTCGTAGCCCGTCGAATTCCCTTCAAAGGGGCGCTTGTCGCTTTCCCCGCCGTTCACTACGCGCTGAAAAGTACGCTTGCGCATATCCGCAACCGAACAGATCCGCATATCCGCATACGCGCAAGTATCGCTTACGACCGTATGCGAAACGAAATTTATGAAACACAAAACGCCCGCCGCGAGCGCAAGTCCGATTTTTGCTTTTTCCGTCCTTTTCTCCATATAGTAAGAATGGTCAAATACGAAAAAGTTTATTCTTAAAAATAGAACACTAAATATAAAACACTTGACGAAATCCGTTTTCCTGTGCTATACTTATTAGAAGGAAAAAACGCACCCTTTCGGGCGCGGGAGGATATCGTTATGGATAAGAAAAATCAAAAAATCGAAACCAAGTGCGTACAGGGCGGGTACACCCCGCAAAACGGCGAACCCAGACAAGTTCCCATCATTCAAAGCACCACGTTTAAATACGCGACGAGCGAAGATATGGGTAAGCTCTTCGATTTAGAGGCGAGCGGATATTTTTATTCCAGACTGCAAAACCCCACTTGCGACACCGTCGCGGCGAAGATCTGCGAGCTGGAAGGCGGCACAGCGGCAATGCTCCTCTCGTCAGGACAAGCGGCGAGCTTTTTCTCCGTTTTCAATATCGCTTCTTGCGGCGATCATATCGTCTGTTCGACGAACGTTTACGGTGGAACGTATAACCTTTTTGCCGTAACGATGAAAAAAATGGGGATAAACTTCACCTTTATCAACCCCGATTGCTCGGAGGACGAGCTCAACGCGGCGTTTCAAGAAA
The DNA here is from genome assembly GCA_017471945.1 of Clostridia bacterium. Taxonomy (GTDB): domain Bacteria; phylum Bacillota; class Clostridia; order Christensenellales; family Borkfalkiaceae; genus Scatosoma. The sequence continues at coordinate 24,394 of JAFURH010000001.1, forward strand.
ACACCAAAGCGGTGTTTGGGGAAACCATCGCGAACCCCGCGCTCACCGTTCTCGATATTGAAAAATTCGCAAAGGCGGCGCACGCGCACGGCGTACCCCTTATTATCGACAATACCTTCGCCACTCCCGTGAATTGCCGTCCTTTTGAATGGGGCGCGGATATCGTCACCCATTCGACCACTAAGTATATGGACGGACACGGCGGTGCGATCGGCGGTTGCATCGTCGATTCGGGAAATTTCGACTGGATGGCGCACGCGGATAAATTCCCCGGACTTTGCACCCCCGACGAAAGCTACCACGGCATCACCTACGCCGAAAAATTCGGACAGGGCGGCGCGGATATCACCAAGGCTACGGCGCAACTGATGCGCGATTTCGGTTGCTGTCAGTCACCGCAAAGCGCGTACTATCTCAATTTGGGGTTGGAAAGTCTGCACCTGAGAATGGAACGGCATTGTTTGAACGCGCAGAAGGTCGCGGAATATCTTGAGGGTCACGAGAAGATCACGTGGGTGAACTACGCGGGCTTGCCTTCGAATAAATATTACGAACTTGCGAAAAAATATATGCCGAAAGGCACTTGCGGCGTCGTGAGCTTCGGCGTGAAAGGCGGAAGAAGCGCGGCGGAAAAGTTTATGAAAAAACTGTCGGTGATCGCGATCGAAACGCACGTAGCGGACGCGCGTAGTTGCTGTTTGCACCCCGCGAGCGCAACGCACAGACAGATGAACGACGAAGAGCTGATCGCGGCGGGCGTACCCGGCGATCTTATCCGCCTTTCCTGCGGTATCGAAAGCTACGAAGATCTCATCGCGGATATCGAACAGGCGCTGAAAGAAATTTGATTCGTTTCACAAAAAATGATTCACAAAAGGCGGGAAAATTTCCTGCCGAGAGGTTAAAAAATGCCTATTAAGATTCCCAACAATTTACCCGCCGTAAAGACCCTGCAAAGCGAAAATATTTTCGTTATGACGGAAACGCGGGCGATCACGCAGGATATCAGACCCTTAAAGATCCTGATCCTGAATTTAATGCCGAAAAAGATCGAAACGGAAACCCAGCTCGCCCGCCTTCTCGGCAACACGCCGTTACAGGTGGAAATGGAGCTTATCCACACCAAATCCCACCAGTCCAAAAACGTGGCGGAGGAACACCTTTTGGCGTTCTATAAAACCTTCGACGAAGTAAAGGAACGCAATTTCGACGGTATGATCATCACGGGCGCGCCCGTGGAGCACCTCGAATTCGAGGAAGTCGAGTATTGGCAGGAGCTCGTCCAAATTATGGAATGGTCGAAAACGCACGTGCACAGCACTTTCCACATCTGTTGGGGCGCGCAGGCGGGGTTGTATTATCACTACGGCGTTCAAAAATACGGCGTACCCGAAAAGATGTTCGGCGTGTTCCCGCACAAGGTCGAGTATAAAAATTCCATTCTCTTCCGCGGATTCGACGATACGTTTATGGTCCCCCAGTCCCGCCACACGACGGTGCTTCGCGAGGATATCGAAAAGATCGGTGACTTGAAAATTTTAGCTTCCTCGGAAAAGACGGGAGTTTACGCGATCGCGAGCAAAAACGGCAGACAAATCTTTATCACGGGTCATTCGGAATACGACGCAGATACTTTAAAGAACGAATACCTTCGCGACAAGTCGCAAGGCAAGCCGATCAAGATCCCTGAAAATTATTTCCCCGACGACGACGAAAGCAAAGACCCGCTCGTTTCGTGGCGGGCGCACGCAAATCTTTTATACTCCAACTGGCTAAATTATTTCGTTTACCAGACCACCCCTTACGATATCAAAAAGGCAATCGAATAAATTTTGGCACAAGAAAGAACGGCTTGAAATTCAAGCCGTTCTTTTTTGCGCGATACGCCAACCCGTCATTGCGAGGGAGCAACGCGACTGCGGTAATCCCAAATTACGCAGTCCGTAAAGTCCTTGGGATTGCTTCACTTCGTTCGCAATGACGCGTGAATTTCTTCTATCAATCCTCCAAGCCTAATAAATAATCCGAAGAAACACCAAAAAATTGAGCAGTTTTCCGAATAGCACTTTCCGTTGGCTCGTTGACTTCTTTCTCCCAAAAAGAAATCATTGATTGATTATATCCCAACTTTTCCGCTAATTGCTGTTGTGTTAATCCCTTTTCAATTCTTAATTCTTTTAGTTTTATCCCAAACATATAAACATTTTAACATAAATATTAGAAAACTAATTGACATATTAGTATATTAATGATATAATGAGTATACTAATTTTGAAGGAGCAAGAAAAATGTTTAACGACCAAGATTTATTAGACTATTTTATTTGGTGGTATTCCGAAACCCGTTCGAGAATTTATAGTAGCCCTAAATCCCTTGAACTTTTAGAAGCCGAACGAGCCGTTTATAAAAAACTCGTCGATACTTTAAACGACGAGCAAAAAAAGCTATTATTCGACTTTGAAAACGCTATGGGAGAACCGCGCGGCGAGGTCGAAAATATTATTTTCCGCACAGGCTTTCGCGTGGGCGTTCAGCTCGTTTTCGCTGCCTTTGCGCAAAGATAGAAAAACTTTCGTTTGTCCCCGTCATTGCGAGGGAGCAACGCGACCGCGGCAATCCTTAATTACGCAGTCCGTAAAGTCCTTCGGATTGCTTCCCTTCGTTCGCAATGACCGTATTTTTCTCCGCCTTTATAAAACGGTAAATCCTCGTAAGTTTGCGACAACTATTTCACGGTAAACGCCCCGACTTCGGTCGGGGCGTTTGCTCTATTTTTTATTTCACTAAATCTTTGATCACTTCGGCGGCGATAATGAGCCCCACGACCGACGGCACGAACGCTACGCTCCCGGGGATGCTTTTTTTGCCTTCGGGCAACGCTTCTCCCGTAGAACCGACCGTGATCGGCTGCTCTTTCGAGTAAACCACTTTGAGTTTTTCGATCCCCCGTTTTTTGAGTTCTCGGCGCATTGCGCGCGCGAGCGGACAAACGGAGGTTTTCGAGATATCCGCAACCTCGAACGCCGTCGGATCGAGTTTATTGCCCGCACCCATAGACGAGATCACGGGAACGTTCGCTTTTTTCGCGTTCTCGATAATGGTCAGTTTTCCCGACAGGGTATCGATCGCGTCCACGATATAATCGAAGTTCGAAAAATCAAGCTCTCCCGCCGTTTCGGGCGTATAAAAGAGGTTGAGCGCTTCGACCTTACAGTCGGGGTTTATATCCTGTATGCGTTCTTTCATTACCTGCGTTTTATATTTTCCGATCGTGGAACGGAGCGCGATAATTTGCCGATTGAGGTTAGTTTCGGACACGGTATCGTTATCCACGAGCGTGAGTGCACCGACCCCGCTTCGGGCTAAGGCTTCCGTGACAAACCCGCCGACCCCGCCGATTCCAAACACCGCTACGTTCGCTTCTTTAAGTTTTTCTATGCCTGTTGCCCCGAGCAAAAGCTCCGTTCTTAAAAACGCGTTCACTTTTTGAGTTTCCTTTGTATGATTTTAGAAATTTCCGTAAACGCCACGACGGACGCCGAAAGACCGAGCACGATCAAAAATTCCAGCCAGCTAACGGGCGTAAATTTGAATATTTTCGCGATCGGAGGCACGAAAACTACGACGAGCGTCATTGCGAGCGAGAACGCCGACGCGCCCCATAACAGCTTATTTTGCTTTTTCATCGTGAACAACGAATGGTTTAAAGCGCGTACGTTAAAAGAATGGAAGGTTTCCGTGAGAGCCAGCGTCAAAAACGCCATCGTCACGCCGTGTTCCGCGCCGCCCATCGTTTTCCCGATAAAAAATCCAAGCAGAGTCAAAAGCCCGATATACGCGCCTTGTAAGATCACGTTCACGCCGAGTCCGCCCGCAAAGATATTTTCTTTATCGTCGCGCGGCTTGCGTTTCATTAAATCGGATTCCCCTTCTTCCATTCCAAGCGCGATCGCAGGGAACGTGTCGGTGATCAGATTGATCCATAAAAGATGCATAGGACGGAGTAACGTGTACCCGAAGATTGTGGCGATAAATACCGAAATGACTTCTGCGAGGTTGCTCGACAGTAAAAACTGTATCGCTTTACGGATATTCTCGTAGATCCTACGACCTTCGCCGACCGCCGTAACGATCGTCGCGAAATTATCGTCTTGAAGCACCATATCCGCCGCGCCTTTCGGGTCGTCCGTACCCGTGATGCCCATCCCCACGCCGATATCCGCGCTCTTGATGCTCGGCGCGTCGATCACGCCGTCGCCCGTCATTGCCGTGATATAGCCTTTCTGTTTCCAGGTCGTGACGATACGGACTTTATGTTCGGGCTGTACGCGCGCGTACACCGAATATTTTTCGATTTCCGTTTGGAATTTTTCGTCCGCGATTTCCGCCATATCCGCGCCCGTGATCGCTTGCGACGCGTCCTCGATAATTCCAAGCTCTTTCGCGATCGCAACAGCCGTGTCGATATGGTCGCCCGTGATCATAATCGGACGGATCCCCGCCGCCTTACATTCGGCGATCGCGTCCTTCACTTCGGGGCGAATGGGGTCGATCATACCCGTAAGCCCTATAAAGATCAGATCGTTTTCTATCTCTTCGGGAAGGATTTCCGCGGGTAACTTTTTCAAAGGTTTATACGCCGCCGCAAGCACGCGCAGCGCCTTATCCGCCATATCCTTATTCGCCTCTGCTATCTTTGCGCGAAGTTGCTCGTCAAGCGGCAGAATTTTTCCGTCAACTCGTACCTGGGTGCACCGTTTTAAGATTTCGTCGGGCGCGCCCTTGGTATATTGCACGAGTCCTTCCGCGCTTTCGTGCAGAGTAGACATCATTTTTCGCATACTGTCAAACGGCGCTTCCGCAACTCGTTTTTCGGCTTTTGCAAGCTGCGTTTTATCAAGCCCGAGTTTATAAGCGTAGTTGACGAGCGCACACTCCGTAGGTTCGCCGATCGCCTCGTGGGTTTCCCCGTCGAGAACCGCGTCCGAACATTGCGCCATAGCGCGGGCTAAAAGTGCCTCGTCGTCGCCGTAATGCTCCACGACCGTCATTTTGTTTTGCGTGAGCGTACCCGTTTTATCCGAACAGATGATCTGCGTACAACCCAGCGTTTCTACCGCCGTCAGGCGTTTTAAAACGGCTTTTTTCTTCGCCATTTTCGTCATACCGATCGACAAAACGATGGTAACGACGGTGGCAAGCCCTTCGGGAATCGCCGCCACCGCAAGCGAAACCGCGATAATGAAGCTATCGAGCACAACTTCCAAGTGGAAATCCATATCCATAAACAGTTTAAACAGGAAAATGAACACGGATATGCCGAGTACGGCAAAACTTAAAATTTTCGAAAGGGTGTTGAGCTTTTTTTGAAGGGGCGTAACTTCGTCTTTCGTGTCGGCAAGTACGCCTGCGATCTTGCCCATTTCCGTCTGCATACCCGTTGCCACGACGACCGCGCGCGCTCTACCGTAAACGATCGTACTACCCATATAGCACATATTTTTCCGATCTCCCAAGGGCACGTCTTTACCGTTTTCACATTCCAATTTTTCGGAAATTTTACTCGTCGGCACGCTTTCGCCCGTGAGCGCGGCCTCTTCGGCTTTTAAGGAAGCCGATTCAATGATTCTGCAATCGGCGGGAACGCTGTCCCCCGCTTCCAAGATCACGATATCCCCCACGACGATCTCTTCGCTTTTCACCGCCATAAGCTGACCGCCGCGAATGACCTTCGAAGTCGAAGCCGTCATTTGTTTGAGCGCCTCGATCGCCTGTTCGGCTTTGCCTTCTTGCACCACGCCTAAGATCGCGTTGAGTAAAACGACGGCGATAATGACGAAAAATTCCGCAAACGACTCGTTCCCTCCGTTCGCGCGCTCAATCAGAACGGTCACAAAATTCACGCCCGCCGCAATCAAAAGAACGATGATCATCGGGTTGACGAGCTGTTCGAAAAACCGTTTTACCCAAGACTTTTTCTTGCCTTCGGCAAGCTTATTCCTGCCGTTTTCTTGCAGGCGTTTTTCGGCTTCTGCCACCGAAAGCCCGTTTTCGGCGGAAGTACCCGTTTGTGAAAGTACTTCTTCCTCGTTCATAAGATACTCTTTCATTGTATATCTCCTTAAAATTTTTTTGCGTTTGACTTAAAAAAGACCCTTACGTTATATTGCGTATAACGTATGAGTCTCACTCTTTCAAACGGTTCCGGACAATTTTTGTCGTCTTGACGAAACCGCTACGCAAAAAAA
>JAFURH010000026.1 GCA_017471945.1 Clostridia bacterium
AACGGTCGTTTGATAAATTTTTCTTCCGTGATAAACGCGCTGAATACCCGACCCAAACGAAATAAGCGGAAATCCCGTTGCTTGCGGCAGAAGGCGTACACGTACCACACGCCCTGCTTAAAGACGAGCACGTGCGGTTCGATCTTGCGGTGGGATCTCTCGCCGATACGCGAATGATAATCGATTTCCAGCACGAATTTTTCGCGGATACATTCTTCGAATAAACGGATTTTATCGGAAAATTTACGCGTATCCCCCCAAGTGCCGCTGTCGATCACGATCGAGCCGAGCTCGCCCGAAAGCGTGAGGTCGCGCATTTCCGTTTTGACCTGCGCGGAAAGCTTGCGCTTGGCGGCTAAAAACCGTTCCTCGGGGAGTTGGGAGTACATTGCGGACAACGCTTCGATCGCCGCGCCGTATTCTTCTTCCGTCATAAACCCTTTGGGGAGCTTATAGCTATCTGAAATGCAGATCCCGCCGTTTCGACCGCGACGAACGTACACGGGGATATTCGAGGATAAAAGGTCGATATAACGGTAGACCGTCCTTACGGAAATACCGTGCTTTTCGGCGATATATCCCGCCGTGATCGTGCGCTTTGCCAAAAGCTCGAATAAAATGTCGATCAGAATTGCGAATTTCATAGTTGTTTACCTCAAAAAAATTTTTTCACTTTTTTAAAATATTTTAACATATATGACAGATATTGTCAAGTTATATATGCTATACTAAGGTCGAAAAAACCGAAAGAGGTGAAAAAAATGACGAAATTCGATTACGCGGTGGAAAAAATTCAAAAGAGAAGATACGACGACGAGATCGCTAGGCTCAACGAGCAGCTGGCGTTCGGGTTAAAGACCCGTACACGCGAAGAGGCGTTTTGCGTTTTGAGGTCTGCCTTGATTACACCTTCGCGCGTATTTGATTGTTTCGGGGAAAAACAGCCCGCAAACGCTTGACAAACCCGCAAAAAAAGAATACAATGATACCATTATAACGATTAAGAAAAGCGGTTTTAAGGAGTACGGACAATGGCTAAAAACGTAATGGACACCCTGCGCGAAAGGGGATTTATCAAACAGACGGTATTCGAGGAAGAGCTGTATGAAAAGCTCGGCAAGGAAAGCGTGCCGTTTTATATCGGGTTCGACCCCACGGCGGATTCGTTGCACGTAGGGCATTTTATGCAGCTGATCGCGATGCATCATATGCAACAGGCGGGGCATAAGCCCATTATTTTGATCGGCGGCGGCACGGCGATGATCGGCGACCCTTCGGGCAGAACGGATATGCGCAGTATGATGACGAAGGAAACCATTCGCCATAACGTGGAATGTTTCAAAAAACAAATGTCGAAATTTATTTCGTTCGAGGGGGAGAACGCGGCGATCGTCGTAGATAACGGGGATTGGCTTTTGAATCTGAACTACGTGGATTTTATCCGTGATATCGGCGCGCATTTCTCCGTGAATAAAATGCTTTCGGCGGAGTGCTTTAAGCAGCGTTTGGAACGCGGTCTTTCTTTTCTCGAATTTAATTATATGCTGATGCAGGCGTACGACTTTTTGGTGCTGCATCAAAAATACGGCTGTTCTTTGGAGCTTGGCGGGGACGATCAATGGAGCAATATCCTCGCGGGCGCGAATCTGATCCGTATCAAGGAGCAAAAACCCGCGTATGCAATGACCTTTACTTTGCTCACGACTTCCGAAGGGAAGAAGATGGGCAAAACGGCAAAAGGCGCGGTATGGCTCGACGAAAACAAGACTACGCCTTACGATTTCTATCAATACTGGCGTAATATCAACGACGACGACGTGGAAAAGTGTATGAATCTGCTCACGTTCTTGCCCGTCGAAACCATCAAGGAGCTTTGCGCGCATAAGGACGAGCGTATCAATAAAGCGAAAGAAGTGCTGGCGTTCGAGCTCACCAAAGAGGTGCACGGCGAAGAGAAGGCGCGCCTTGCGGAAAGCCAGGCGAAAGCGGCGTTCGGCGGCGGCGACGCGGAACTTTTGACCAAAGAGATCGAAACGGCGGAAACGGTGGTGGACGCGCTCGTTTTAACGGGGATCGCGAAATCCAAGGGCGAAGCGAGAAGATTGATCGAGCAAGGCGGAGTTTCGGTAGACGATAGGAAGATCGCCGACGTGAACGCGCCGTTGACGGCGAAAGAATTCGTGCTTCATAAAGGGAAAAAAGTACATTTGAAAGTAATCGTAAAATAAAATATTAAAATCTGTAAAGGCATCGCGAAAGATACGCGGTGCTTTTTTTGCTGAAAAATTTATGAAAAATTATAGAAAAATGCGGTAAAACGCTTGACAACAGAAGGGGGGGGGGGTGCTATAATAGCGATATCGAAATTTAAAAAATAAAGGAGAATGAAATTTATGAAAAAAGCAGCGGCGTTTTTATTGGCTTTGACGACGGGCGCGTCCGTGGTCGCGTTGGCGGCTTGCGGCGACGAGGAAAAAAGTACGGATACGACGGTCACTTCGGAGGAATGGGCGAGCGCGTTGGAGTTTGCGAACGAGGAATATAGTTATACGTATTTGGTGTACAATCAAACGGGTTACGAGGCGGCTTTGGTGGAGATCGACGGCAACGTTGGCAAGCTTAAAGAGAGTGAGGAAGAGCTTGAACTGAGCGGAGCAGACGGTGAAGTCGAAAAGCCTGATTTGAGTAAGGTTGCGTGGGAATTGGTATACTACGAGCAGGTGGGCGAAACGTATTATAAATACGAAAGCGAGGACGGAACTACGTTTAAAAAGGAAGAGGACGAAAGCCAATTCTTCAATACGTGTAAACGAATTTGCAGTCAATACGTTTCCGCAGAGTTGTTCGTTTACGACGCTTTTACATACGACAAGTCGTCGAAAAAATACGTGCTCGATAGCGTTGACGGAGGCGGGGAGATCACGTATACGGACGTGAAAATCGGGTTTGAGGACGGAAAAGTCGTGTTCGTTTCCTATTACGTTTCCGTGGGAATGAATTTCGAATTGACGATTTCCTACGATGAAGTGAATATCGTGCTTCCCGAAGTTTCGGAATAAAGAATAAAATATTAAAATCGAGCAAAGGCATCGCGAAAGATACGCGGTGCTTTTTTTTGCTGAAAAATTTACAAAAAATTATAGAAAAATGCGGTAAAACGCTTGACAATCGAGGGGGGGGGGGGTGCGATATAATAATTTTAATGAAACTTGCAAAGGAGATTTTTTTATGAATATCAAGCAAAATTTGATCGCCATTTTATTTGTCGCCGCTTTTTCGGCTTTTGCAGGCTGTGCGACGAACCCTACCGAAGAACCCGCGACGGAACATCAGCATATGTATTCGGCGGAATGGACGAAAGACGAAACGTATCATTGGTACGAATGTACGGGCGAGGCTTGTTCGGAGATATCTGAAAAAGCAGAACATATATGGAACGAAGGCGAAATCACGACGCCGCCTACGGCGATCTCGGACGGGATAAAAACGTTTGCGTGCACGGCTTGCGGACGATTGAAAACGGAAAAGGTCGAATACGTTCCCAATAACCAAGTATCGCAAGCGGGGTGGTTGGCTTCGTTTAAGGCGGAAACGTTGAATAACGTAACGCTTTCGGGAGAGATCGCGGACGAAGAGAGCGTTGCGATTCCTATGACGATCAAAGTTGCCGAAGGAAACAGTTACGAAAGTATGAAATTTTCCGAGAGTAATATTTGGGAAGCGTATTACGAAAAGCAAGAGACGGATTACACGAGGTATAGCAAACGTTCTTCTCAAACGGAATGGACGGTAGATAAAGCGTACGGCTTCGGATATAGCGGCGAAGTGTTTTTATCTTTAATGCCTTTGTTTGATAAATACTCGGAATTTTCTTATAATGAGGAAACACGTTGCTACGAAGCGGGAGAAATGGATTGCGAGAGCTTGGCGTTCGGCTCGTTAAAATATCAAAGCGTAAAGCTCCGCTTTGAGGACGGAAAAGTGGTGCGGATCGAAGCGAAAATGAAAGAATCGTTCAAGACTTCTGAAGACGGCACGGATATTACGGAATATACGTTTTCTTTCAGCGATTACGGAACGACGACGGTCGATCTTTCCGTTTGTAAACCCGAAACGAAAATCTTTTCCGAAGCAGAGTGGCGTGAAGCTTTTGCAAAAGCGACTTCCGTCGGCGTGAATAAACGGATCGGCGTGGATAGCGAATTAAACGAAAGCATCCTCTATATGGTTTGGGCGGGAGAGTATTATTCCGATTGGGAATATTATCCCGAAGAAGATCGGATAAGAGAGCGCATCGTTATTAACGACGAACAAGGCGTATCCGTTTACGAACGCAGTACTTACGAATATAGTGACGGAGAAGGTGGAAAAACCGACGGTTGGAGTACGTGGGAGTGGGGAAAAAGTTGGAGCGAGTTTTGTGGCGAATGGGAGGAGTTGGCGAAAAGCAGTTTTTACGGAGAAGATTCTTATGAGGAGGCACGGTATAACGAAGAGGAAAAATGTTACGAGTACGTGCTGAAAAAAGATTCGGATTTGTTACCCGAAGGAGCCGCCGACGTGTTGTTTCGCGCTTATTTTGAGGACGGGCTTTTAGTAAAATTAGGAATGCAAACGGAAGATAAAGTCGGGAAGATGACGATTGAATACGTTTCGACGGTAATCGCAAAGCCCGAAGTACCGGTATACGAAACGCAGATATTTACCGAGGACGAATGGGACGAAGCGGTGGAATACGCCGTTTCCGCGAGAGTAAATAAGAGCGTAACGGTGATAAGCTCCGACGGGCAGAATTTACTTATGTTTTGGGGAGATGATGCGTATTACGAAAGCAAATGGTTGGCGGAAGGAGATCAAACGAAAGAAACGATTTTAGCGTATAAAGAAAATGAAAATCCTTTATTGATGGAAGGCGAAGTAGTGGAATATTCCCGTTCCACGGAAGAACCGAATTGGAGCAAGAAAGAGGTATCGAAAGATTGGGCGAGCGTGTGCGACGAATGGGAACAGTTAATGAAAAATACTTTTCCTTTCGTAGGTTACGAAGAAGCGGAATACGATAAGGCGACGAACTCCTATACGTATACGGTTGACGGAATAAGTTGTTTTGCCTCGTTCCAAGACGGATTGTTGGTCGCTATGGGGGCGAGTTCAGACGAATTGGCGATATTTATGATAATAGAGTATACCGTACCGACGATAGAAATTCCTACGATAGAATAAAGAAGGAGAGCGGCGAAGATTTTCGTCGCTCTCAGCGTTTGACAAACGAAGCCTTTTCGTGTATAATAATACGGCGAGGTGAAATATGGAAAAAACGGTGCTCACGGTCTGCGGCGAATACGCCAGCGAAAAAATAATCGAAAAATCGCGTTTTTTGACCTATTCCGCGCACGTGGAAGGGGAAGAGGAAGCGCGCGCGTTTATCGCGAAAATCCGTTCGGCGCATACCCTCGCCACCCATTGTTGCTACGCCTTTATCGCCGATAAGCTCGGAAATTTGCAACGCTTTTCCGACGACGGCGAACCCCAAGGCACGGCGGGCGTACCTATTTTGGAGGTATTGAAAAACAAAAAGCTTTTCGAAACGGCGGTGGCGGTCGTGCGGTATTTCGGCGGCGTGAAGCTCGGCGCGGGCGGCTTGGTGCGGGCGTATTCTTCAAGCGCGGCGGAGAATTTGGCGGACGCGGATATCCGCTCTTTGGAAATGTGTTCGGAACTCTTGATTGAAGTGGAGTATACGGGGGTGGACGGAGTGCAAAAATACCTTTCACTTCGACCCTGCTCCCTTCTCTCGACCGATTACGGCGAAAAAGTAACCTTTACGCTCGCCGTCAAAAAAGCGGAAGAAACGGCGTTTATCGACGGACTTATCGACTATATGCAAGGCAAGGTACAAACGCAAAAAAAATCGGAATATTATGCGGCTTTTAAAATACAAAGTTAAGGGTCGAGGGGATTATCCCCTCGCGGATTGTAAAGGCAGAGCCTTTACGACTCTCTGTCAAGAGCCGCCGTTAGGCGGAATAAAGTACCCAAATAAGAAAAGCGCAAGCTTTTCGTCCCCCGCGGCTATGCCGCGCGATCGCCTCACGGCGAAAGGCGCACCCTGTCGGTTGCTTTTAGGAGTCCGAGAATGCGGGGCGTTGCCCCTGCACCCCACAAGGAACTGAGTTCCTTGACTTCCCGTATGGCGATTCATTTTAAAGAATACGGGAATAATCGGAAAAAATTTGTCGTATAGTATTGACAGAACGAAAAAAATCCGTTATAATAAAAACGAGGATTCTCGGAAAGTTCTTTTCGGGAACGGAAGGGAGTTCATTTATGGACTCCCTGTATTTTTTAAGGTGTAAAATGAAAAGAAAACAAAATTTCCAACGGCAACCCCAAAAACCGACGGAAAAGATTTATCTTTCCCGCGACGAGCAGATCCAAAAGCTCAGAAACGACGGTCTCGTCATTACCGACGAAAAACGCGCCAAATACCGACTTAAATGGGAAGGCTATTATAATTTCGCCGTCGGCTATAACCGACTCTTCCGCGACGAAAACCGCCGCTATTATCCCGATACTACCTTCGAACAGCTCGAAGCGCTTTACGATTTCGATAAGCACCTGCGCGGGATCGTCTACGAGTACGCGCAGAGCGTGGAATGTACCCTCAAAGCGCTCATTTCCGACGAGTTCAGCCGCCGCTACGGCGTGAAGGAGCGGGATTATCTCGCCGAGGAGAATTTCACCGACGAGCCGAGCGAAAAGGGGAACGTGCGTTGGCTGATCGCCACCTGCCGAGAAGCCTTGCGCGACGCGATAAAAAAAGGCACGAGCGGATATAAGGATTACGTGGCGCATAACGCCAAAACGTACGGACACGTGCCGCTCTGGGCGCTCATACGCTCGCTGTCGTTCGGCAATACGTCTAAATTTTTAAAGGTCTTAAAACGGGAAGATCGCGCGACGATCGCCGCCGAATACAATCTTTCGCAAAGCGTGCTTTGCAATATGGCGGAGGTCACTGTGTGCTTCCGAAACGTCGCCGCGCACGGTGAACGGGTGTTTTGCGCTACGCTTCCCGCCGTACGGTTGACCGAAAGGTTGCCCGTGTTCGACCGCTTGCAGATTCCTAAAAAAGCGGACGGAACGCCCGAGTACGGAAGATGTGATTTTATGGCGTTTTTGATCGTCTTAAAGCATTTGTTGCCGAGCGGGGAATTTGCGGAGTGTTTAAGGCGTGTTCGCGCGGAAGTGGATATTCTTTCGAAGGCGCTTCCGCCCGCCGCGATGAAAAAGGTGTATCGGCAAAGCGGATTGAGCGGTTCTTGGCGAAAATTGGATATTATACGCGCGTATTAGTATCGTACGCGTGAGCGCGCGAGTCGAAAAAAGGGGAAAGAACACGGAAAAAGTCGAGGCTGGCGGGCGTTTTTTTCGCTTTGCTTGTGCAAAGTATACAATAGAAATCAAGAAGTTTGGACGATTTGTCTATTGTAAAAAATCGAAAAATATAGTAAAATGTTATTAGTTGAAATTATAATCCATTTTGGAGGAAAAAGATTATGTCAGGACTTTTGCTGAAAGGCATTAACAAAGTGTACCCTTCGGGCGTACAAGCAGTGTTCAATTTCTGTCTCGATATCAGAGATAAGGAATTTATCGTACTCGTAGGACCTTCCGGCTGCGGTAAATCTACGACGCTTCGTATGATCGCAGGGTTGGAAGAAATCTCTTCGGGTGAGCTTTATATCGACGGTAAGCTCGTAAACGACGTCGTTCCCAAGGACAGAGATATCGCGATGGTATTCCAGAACTACGCGCTTTATCCTCATATGTCCGTTTACGACAATATGGCGTTCGGTCTTAAGCTCAGAAAAGTACCCAAGCAGATCATTGATGAGAAAGTAAAGGCGGCTGCGGCGATCCTCGGTATCACCGACTACCTTTCCAGAAAACCCAAGGCGTTGTCCGGCGGTCAGCGTCAACGTGTTGCGCTCGGTCGTACGATCGTTCGTGAACCCAAAGTGTTCCTTCTCGACGAACCTTTGTCGAACTTGGACGCGAAGCTCCGTGCTTCGATGAGAACGGAAATCTCCAAGCTTCACACCCGTCTTGCAAAGACCTTCATTTACGTTACCCACGACCAGGTCGAAGCTATGACGATGGGTACGAGAATCGTCGTTATGAAAGACGGCTTTATGCAGCAGGTCGATACCCCTCAGAACCTCTACGACTATCCCGTAAACCTCTTCGTTGCAGGCTTTATCGGTACGCCTCAGATGAACTTCTTCAAGGAATCCACCCTCGTTTCCAAGAAGGGTAAGGTATACGTGAACTTCGTCGGCGGCAACAGCATTCTCCTTCCCAAGAGCGTAGAGAGCAGAATCAAGAATTTGAACGAATATCTCGACACCGGTAAGCCCGTAACGCTCGGCGTTCGTCCCGAAGATATTCATCAGGATCAGTTGTTCATTTCCAACTCTCCCGAAACGGTTGTATCCGCTCGTATCGAAGTTATCGAAAAACTCGGTGCTGAAACGCAGATTTACTGCGAACTTGACTATGAAGGCAAGGAAAGCTCGGTTATCGACAACTCCACGCAGATGATCGCTAAGATCTCCAGCCGTGCTGTTGTTGCTTTGAAGGACGTTGTAGAGCTTGCATTCGACGCAAACCACATTCACCTTTTCGACAGCGCAACGGAAGCTTCGTTGCTTGAAAGAGACGCTGGTTATGAAGTTATCGAAGAAAATGCAGAAGGCTCCGCATTCACGCCTCCTACACCTCAGGAAATGTCCGAACGTATTGCTGCTGCTCGTATCGTAACGAAAGAAATGAAAGCACAGGCAAGAAAGGACGCAAGAATGGCGAAGAAAGCTGAAAAGGCTAACCTTGAAAAGCCCGCTGAAGAAGATCCTTCGGATGACGCTGAATAATTAAATCGCGAAAATATCGCTCCTTGGGAAACTGAGGAGCGATTTTTTTATATTTTTATGAAGTTTTGTCGATTTTGGCTTTATTGCGCTGTAAACCTTATAAATTCTGGAGGAAAATAGCCCTACATACTTGACGAAACCTGAAAAAAATGCTATTATAGTATTATGGAAAATGTTAGCGAAATCAACCGCAAAATTGCGGACAACTTAATACGTTGCCGCAAAGCCGCCGGCATGACGCAGGCGGAGGTTGCGGAAAAAATAAATTATTCGGATAAATCCGTATCGAAATGGGAGTCCGGTAACGGTATTCCCGACGTGTATACTTTGATGCAACTTGCGGAGCTCTTCCACGTAACGCTCAACGAGCTGGTGGGAGAAAAAATAACCGTTCCGACGGATGAATCTTTGCGTAATAAAAAGAAAACGAGATGGTTACATCTTTTGATTATGTTGCTTTCCAGCGGTATTGTATGGTTGGTAGCGACTTGTCTGTTTGTTATTTTGGATTTGACGTTAAGTAACAAGC
>JAFURH010000027.1 GCA_017471945.1 Clostridia bacterium
AGAAGCCGTTGTGAATATTCATAAGGCAAAGGGGAAAACGAAAGGGAATATTTTAGGCGCGCATTTAGAAGGTCCGTACCTTTCCCCGAAGCAAGCGGGCGCGCAATGCCCCGTGTTTATCACGCCGCCCCAAAAGCAAGATTACGAAAGCTTGATAGAAGAATACGGCGAAAGTATCGCAAGATGGACGTATGCTCCCGAAAACGACGAGAACGGGGAGTTCTGCAAATACTTAACGGCGCATAATATCATAGCTTCGGCTGGGCATACGGACGCGAAGTACGAAGATATGCAAGTGGCGGTTGAGAATGGGTGTAATTTAATCACGCACTTATATTCTTGTACTTCGACGATTACGCGTGATCACGGCTTCCGTTCTTTGGGAGTGATTGAAAGCGCGTATTTGCAAGACGAGCTTTACGTGGAAATTATCGCGGACGGAAAGCACCTGCCCCCCGATTTGATAAAAATGATTATCAAAATTAAGGGTACGGACAAAGTAGCGTTGATTACGGATAGCTTGGAGATAGCGGGGACGGATATCAAAGAAGGGATAATGAGCGGGACGGAGTTTATCGTAGAAGACGGGGTGTGTAAGCTCAAAGACCGTTCGGCGTTCGCGGGAAGCGTAGCGACGGCGGATAGGCTTATCCAAACGCTTGTGGAAGAATGCGGCTACTCTATTCCAACGGCAGTAAAAATGCTGACGGAAATCCCTACGAAGATATTGAACGTAAAGAAAGGAAAGCTCGCAAAAGGCTACGACGCGGATATAATCGTATTCGACGAAGAGATTAAGGTTCGAGAAGTATTTATAAAAGGAGAAAAAATAAAATGAAAATCGTTTTTTTTGGGGATAGCATTACGGATATGGGCAGATATCGTGAGGAGGAAAAGCACGATACGTTTAAATACGGCGCAGGGTATCCTTACGTGCTTGCGAGTAAGCTTTATTCTGAAAATCCGCACGAATACGAAATTATCAATCGCGGTATTAGCGGCAATCGGGTCGTGGATCTGTACGCAAGGATAAAAAGCGACGTTTGGAATTTGAAACCGGACGTATTGAGCATTTTGATAGGGACGAACGACGTTTGGCATCAAATTCATTACCAAAACGGAGTTGAATTGGATCGCTATGAAAATATATATAGGATGATGATTTTGGAAACGCAAAAGAAATTTCCGAATATTAAAATTATTTTATGCGAACCGTTCTTTTTGAAAGGTTGCAATACCGAATTGGTTTATAAAGAATTTGAACAACTGTACGAATATGCTAAAGTCGTAAAAAAATTGGCAGAGGAATTGCATTTACCATTTGTTCCTTTGCAAGAAAAATTTACCGAGCTCGGTAAAAAATATGAAGATACGTATTATCTTTACGACGGCGTGCATCCTACGCTTGCGGGTTCTAAGCTCATTGCAGACGAATGGTTAAAAGTATTTGAAACTATTTAAGTGAATATAATCAAAAGGAGAAAATAATGGCAAAAATAACATTAGCCGCATTTTCTGATGAGATTGCGGATTCGTTAAAAGGACAAATTGAGGGATTAAAAAGAAACGATATTTATTTGACGGAATTGCGTTCTATACAAGGCAAAGGCGTAGAGAAATTTTCCGAACAGGAAAGCAAAGAATACGCAACCACTTTAAAAAACGAAGGAATCGGCGTTTGGGCGATCGGTTCTCCGCTCGGCAAGGTGGATATATCCGTCGATTTCGAGCAATATAAAGATTCCGTGAAAAAAATTTGCGAAACGGCGTTGATTTTCGGTACGGATAAAGTTCGGGTGTTCAGCTTTTTTAACGCTCTTAACGATAGAGAAAAAGTGATGGATTATTTAGGTAAAATGGTGGAGATTTCCAAAAATTACGGCGTAATTCTTTATCACGAAAACGAAAAGGGGATTTACGGAGAAACGGCGGATAGAGTTTTAGATATTATGAACAACGTAAAAGGCTTGAAGTTCGTTTACGATCCCGCCAATTATCTTCAAGCTGACGAGCCGTCGCAAAAAACGATAGAGCTTTTTCATAAGAAGACAGACTATTTCCATATCAAGGACGTTATAATGGGAACCGGGGAGCTCGTCCCTGCGGGGTGTGGCGACGGGGACGTCAATGAAATTATTCGTAGAATCGATCGCGACGTCACCCTTACGTTAGAACCGCATCTTGCAGTATTTGCTTGCTTGGAAGATATTGATCGATACGGGATTAAATTGAAATTTAAATTCACGTCGGGGAATGAGTCGTTTGATTGTGCGGCGGATTCTCTTAAAAAATTATTATTGCAAAACGGCTATTGCGATAACGGCGGAATTTTTATAAAATAATCTTAAATATAATTGAAAGGAGTTAACAAAATGGAAAAAATCAAATTTGGCATCATCGGGCTTGGAAATCAGGGTAGAAATTATTTGATCAATGAATTTGATCAAGGAAAAATTGAGAACGGCGTAGTTGTGGCTTGTTGCGATATTAATCCCGTTAAAATCGAAAAAATTAAAAAGGAAACGAAAAATAAAGATATTGTTTACTTTACTAATTACATAGAAATGCTGGAGAGCGGTCTTTGCGATGCCGTTTTGGTGGAGGTTCCGCACTATCAACACCCTAAGGTTGTAATCGAATGTTTGAATAGGGGCATTCACGTTATTTGTGATAAGCCTGCGGGCGTTTATACCAAGCAGGTACGTGAAATGAACGAGGTGGCAAAGAAGAGTAAGGCTCATTTCGCAATGCTTTTCAATCAACGAACGAATTGCGTATATAGAAAAATGCGTGAAATTATTGCTGAGGGCGGTATCGGTGAGATTCAACGCGTCAACTGGATCATTACTAACTGGTATAGAACGCAGTATTATTACGATTCGGGTAGTTGGCGCGCAACGTGGGCAGGTGAAGGCGGAGGCGTACTCATCAATCAATGCCCTCATCAAATTGATTTGATTCAATGGGTCGTGGGGCAAATGCCGAAGAAAGTACGCGGTTTTTGTGAATACGGAAAGTGGCACGATATAGAAGTAGAAGATGAAGTGACGGCGTTGTTTGAATATGAAAATGGAGCGACGGGCGTTTTCATTACGACGACGGGTGAAAATCCCGGAACCAACCGTTTTGAGGTTTCCGGAACAAAAGGAAAGCTTCTTTGCGAAGACGAAAAACTCGTTTGGTATAAAAACGAGGTCGATAGTGCGGAGTATGCAGCCAGCGCAAAGACGATGCTCGGGATCAATATTGAAATTACGGAAGTGGAAACGGACGGAAAAAATCCTCAACACGCAGGGATTATCAACAATTTCGCTAATGCGCTCTTGGGAATAGAGGAATTTTTTGTGGACGGCACGGAGGGTATACGTGGCGTAGAGCTTATGAATGCTATCGAGCTTTCCGGGTGGAAAGATGGCGAAGCGGTCACCTTACCTATTGACGAGGAAGAATACCTCAAAGAACTGAATATTCGTCGAGCTACGTCCCGTCATAAAGTAGTGGACGATAGTATCGTTATGGAAACGGCAGGGACTTTCGGGAGCAAAGAAAAATGAAATCGGCAGTCATAGGCGTGGGTATGATCGGGAACGTTCATATTCGAATTATGAAAGAGCTTGGCGCTGAATTGGTCGCTGTTTGCGACGTGGACAAAAATAAAATTGCTTCGATG
>JAFURH010000028.1 GCA_017471945.1 Clostridia bacterium
AGCTCGGAGAAGCCTTTTTCCGCGCGGAAGGCTACGTTTGGAACGTTTTTGCCCGTGAATTCGAGCATTACGAAATTGTTCTTTGCCGTTCCTTCCAGTTCGATATATTCGATTCCCGAAACGGGCTTAAAGGTATAGTTTTTCAGCGTTCCGTCGATCGCGCCGAGTGTGACCGTACCGTAAGAAATCGTCGCGACCGCGTCTTCCGTCGTCGTATCGTCCTCGAATTTCGCGAGCACCTTCACGGCTACCTGATCGTCGGTGTTATATTCGCCTACTAACGTGTGTTCGAGTTCGTCTGCTCCGTAAGAAGCGACTTTCGTATTATTTTCGTAAACGTCGTAGCCGATCGCAAACGCTTTTTTCGCCCAGCTTACGGTGTAGTTATCCGTTTGGAGCGCAAGAGGCGTTCTCACGATCCCTACGTCCGCCGTAAAATTGGTGATCGCGCTCGTCATATACACGTCGTTATAGACGGGTACGACCTTCACGGCGTACTCGCCGTCCGCCTTATCGCTGAAAGAATACGCGGTGTCCTGCACGTCCGTGAAGCTTTCGCCTACCCAAACGCGATAGCCCGTCGCGCCGTCTACGGCTGCCCAGCTGAGTGATTTTTGTTCTTCGTTATAATCGAGTACGACCTTCGTTTCCGCTTGCGTGGGATCGTAGGCGTTGACGGTGAGCGTGGTTTCCGCTTTGCCCGACACGTTTTGAGCTTCCAAATGGAAGGTGTATACGCCCGCTCTTGCAAACGTGTAGCTCGTAGCCGCCGCGTCGAGCGTGATCGTTTCTTCCATCACGGGATCGGTTTCCGCCGTCGGCACGCCCAAATAAGTCACGTCTACCGACTTAAACGCGATAGAATCCTGCAATTCCGCAGGCGTGACGGTAAGATCCGCAACGTTTAACAACGCGTTATAGGTGCGTTTCGCCCCGATCTCCTTCACGGAAACGGCGCTCGGCGTATTGAAGGCGGGCGCGTTAGGCAGCACGGAGATATCCCACGTGACGGACTTTTTACTGCCACCTTTATTTCTTTCGATCTTGAAGGAATACTCCGCCGCCTCTCTGCAAACGTACACGAGCGTATTTTGTTTTTCAAACGCGCCGTCGTCAACGCTTACGTAGAGGGTATAGGTAGCGGAATCGTCGAGGTCGATATAGTTTCGGAATAAAATTTCCGACCCGATCGACATCGATACGGGCGGCTCTTCCGCCCAAGCAAAAGGATCTTGCTTTTCCTCGTCGCAACCCGCGAAAGCGGAAGCGATAAAGAAGCTCGAACCGAGTAATATACAACTTACTTTTTTGATAAATTTATTTTTCATAATTTTCTCCTTCTTAGTCTTTTTAGCCTTTCAGCCCGCCGACGGACATATTCGTCATCATCGTTTTTTGGAACGCGCCGAACAGCGCCAACGGTACGAGACTGGACATAAACACCGCCGCAAAAAACTGCGGGTCCATTTTTTTGTTTAAACGGTTATAAATTCCGTAAGCGAGGTTAGGATAGCTATGCAGATAGATCTGCGTGGTCGAGAAGTTGTTCCACGCGCCCATAACCTGATTGATATACAGCGCGAGAATACACGGCATCGCCTGCGGCAATATAATGGTGAAAAAGGTCCGCAACCGCGAAGCCCCGTCGATATACGCCGCCTCGCTGTAATCCTTGCTGATTCCTTTGAAATAGCCGTATAAGATCAACGCCATCATATCGAAGCCCGTAAAATAGGTAAGCATAAAGGGACCGGGATTGTCGAGGAAATTTAAGGTTCTCATAAATTTATACGACGCGGGTCCCGCCCCGACCACGGGAATGGTGATTCTGAAAATAATGATCGCGTAGAAAAACTTTTTAAACGGAAATTTATATCTCGCCAAAGGGTACGCTACGCAGACGCTCGCGAGCAGGTTGATCGCCTGTCCGCCGAACGCCATCCAGATCGAGTTGAACGCCATACCCCAAAAGCCTACGCGCACGGCGGTAAAGGAAGAATCCGTAAAGCTCAAAATCTCGCCGTAGATACTCAGATCAAAGGAGTTCGGCAACGCAAGACTGCTCGTTTTCAATTCCTCGTAGCCTTTGAGGGAATTGCACAAAACCCAAAACAGCGGATACAGACACAGCACGGCAAACACGACGAAGATCACGCCGTAGATAATAAACGTCACCTTTTGGCTCGTATCCATTTTTACCTTGCGCCGTTTCGTTTTTACGGGAGTCGTTTGATTTTCTTGCATAATCTTGATTCCTCCTTAATATTCTACCGGCTCGACGGCTCTTTCCAAACCGTATTTTCCGATCAGCACGACGGGGATCGTCATCGCCGTCAACACCACGCCGACCGCGGCGGGATAGCCGTAGGAATTCACTTGCAGATTGGAATTGGAGATACTCGCCGTCAATAGATACAGATATGCACCGATCGTACCCGTGTTGTATTGTAGCTCGGTATATAGATATACCTGTCCGTCAAAGGTAAACACGGTCGCCAGATTTCCGATCATACATACCACGACGGTCGGCCAAACGAGAGGCACGGAAACGCGGAAAAATTCGTGAATAAACCCGACGCCCTCCAAGCGCCCTACCTCGAACAGCTCGCCCGGAATACGCGCGTAAGCGCCCGAAATGATAATATTAAATCCCACGATATGCGGCAACACGTTCAACACGACGATGGTTGCGAACGAAGTGTCGAGCGAAACCAACAGCCCGCTCGTGGCAACCTCGTCGGAAATAGACATTCCGAGGGATTTTGCGATCGCGATCACGGGCCCCGTGGGATCGACCATTTTTTTCATAATGGCGACCCATACGATACCCGCAAGAATACTGGGGATCATAAAGATCATACGGAAAACGTAGTGCCCGAAGATCTTCTTGTATAAAATATACGAGGAAAGCATCGACGGCAACACGCAAACGACGTTGACGAGAAACCACAAAAGCACCGTTCGCCCAAGGATCGAGCCGAGCGGTTGCATAGGAACGCTCTTTATGTATAACTCGTCTTCCTCGCCCGTGAACGTTTTGAATACTTTTACGATATTATCGAACGTGAAATTTCCGTAATCGTCCTGAAAGGCGAGCAAGATAGAATCCAAATTCACGTAGAGCCAGAACACGAGGAAAAACACGAACGGGATCCCGATCATAATCAAACAGAACGGGATCGCGTGCCTGTCCTCTAAGTTATAGTTCTTTTTTAACCGTTCTTTGAAGCTCATTATTCAGCCCCCGCTTCTTTTTCAAGCTTATAACCGCCGTAGCCCATATAGGTTTCCCAATTCGCTTCTGCCGCAGGCAAAATACCTTTAATGCCCAAAGTCGTGCTTCCGTAATAATAAGCGTTTGCATAATAAGCGTAATCTCTGTCTTTAACGTTGTCAACGTTACCCATAATCGCCATAACGTCTTTAATGGAATTCGCGGCCATCGAAGGGATCAGGAAGATTCTTTGGCATTGCTTGCGGACCGAGCCTACGTAGAAGTCCGTCGAGGTGATATAGTCGGTGGAAGCGGCTATTTCCTGCGCGCTCTTGATAAACGGCAATTCGTCGCTTTCCAATTTGCCCGTCGCGTACGCACTACACAGACCGTATTTGGCTTTCAGATCCGCCGCGTCCTGACTTGCAAGCATTCTCAAAAACAGCTTCGCGATATCCGTTTTCTGTTCGGAGGATTCGTTCGAGATATACGCGCTCGAACGCAAAGCGAAATAGCCCGAACGGCGCGCTTCGTATACGCGATTTACCTGTTCTTCTTTAAGCGTGACCGAGCAAGCGCTTTCCGTCTCCGATTTGATTTGCTCTTTCGTCTTGCCCGCGTCCACGAGCTTGACCATATGGCTCAACACCTCGTCGCACTTCGCCTCGTCCGCGCCGTTATTTCCGTCCAAGCCGAGCTTCACGCCAAGCGCAGAGATCACGGGAACTTTGATAAAGTCAACGTTGTTGAGCTTGGACGAAAAGTCCTCTCTCACTTCGTTGATAAAATAAGAGCCGTCAAAGGTGAATACCGCTCTGTTCATCATCACTTGCGCGTGCGCGTCGTCGTGGCGTTGCGCGAGCGAACCGACCGTCGAATACTCCGTATCGAAAAGATGGAAATATACTTCCAAAATATCAAGGAGATCGGGGTTTGCGGTCTTTTCCCAACCGTCGCGTTTTACCGTGCCGTCTTCGTTGAGCACGTAATCAAGAGAAAAGAGCTCATCGTATTCTTTCACGCCGAGCATTTGCACCATATGCGTAAACAAAGGATTCAGCGTATACCCGTAGGCGTTATCGCCGCCCCAAGCGATGGGATATGCGCCGACTTCTTCGTAGCTGTTCAAAATAATATCGTACATTTCAAACAATTCGTCCGTGGTACGGGGTAATTCGGTGATTCCCGAATACTCGGCAAGAAGCGAAGTATTCACGACGAGCGCGCTCGGCGATTGATACCAATAATACGCGTAGAAATCGTCGCCCGAGCTTACGTAGTTATGGATCTCCGTAGACGAATCCTTGATCGTCCGTTCGCTTTCCGTCCCGTCGAAATTGATCGCCTTGGAGTTATACACGTCGTTCAATTTCACAGCGCAAACGCCGTAGTCCTTATCGAGTACGTCGTCCACGTCCACGCCTTCCGAAATAAACAGATCGACGCCGTTCACGTTATTGCGCATTTCCGACAACGCCTGACTTCCCGAATAGCCCTCGACGGGGGTCATAATATTCACCTTATAGCCCTCGTTTTTATACAGCGCTTCGAATTTTTCCTTGATCTCCTCGATCCAAGCCGAACCGTACCCGCCTTCGACCATCTTTACGTTGATCGTGAGGGGGTCTTTACTCGTTTCGTCGGCGGCGCTGCAACCTACTGCGGTAAACGCGCCGCTTGCCACCATCGCGCAGAGCGCGAGAGCTAAGCCTCTTTTCATTTTCATTCCTTTTTTCTCCTTTTTTTAATTTTCTCACGGCGATCCACGCGAAGCGCGAACGCCGATTTTTTTCTTATTTGATCCAACCGAAATCTCGGGGTGTGATCAACACCTTCCCGAGCGTTCTGACGGGGGTTTCGTCCTTTTGCCAGAGCGCGCCGTCCGTCGTTTTCAAGAGCATTTTATAAGGCGCTCGCACGAACCCGACTTCTTCTTTTTGAAGCGTAATCAAAAGATGGGTTTCCGTGCCGTCCGAAAGATCTTGCACCTGCCATTTCCCTTTTTCTTCTTCGATCCGCTCGTCTAAAACCGATTGATGGGTCATACAATCCCGATACAAATTCAACCGACCGTCTGACTTCACCACTGCCTGCGAAGAGGGAAAAAACAGCTCAAACTCGTTGCATAGCATAAAATCCGTCTTGCGCGGACTATACAATTCAACGCATACCTGCTCGTCGGAAATTGCGACTTTGAACTTGCTTTCGCCGTCGGAAAGCAGCTCCCATTCGGCTTCGGCGATCGCGCCTCTGCCCGCAACGTAGGACTTCACGTCCTCTTCCTCGCCGTCGAAATAGGCAAGGGGCGTTTTGCCTTCGTCGAGCCGCTTTTCCACGATCGGAAACTCCGTTTTAAGTAACGCTTCGAGCTTCGCCTTTCGCCACGCCAATTTTTCAGGGAAAAACTTAAATCCTTCCGCTTCCGAATGAAATCCCAAACGGTTATCCGCTTTGCAGAGCGCGGAAGTTTCGTCGCAACGAAGTATTTCCTCGCGGACGATCTCGAAAAGTCTTTTTAAGATCTCGCGCGCGTTCCCGCGCCCGTACCCAAGATCGTTGCGGAGCTTATAAAACTCCACGATATTTTTCCCGCTTTTGATCAGTAGACCCAACGCTTTGGCAACGGTGATCTGTTCGCCTTCTTTCGCCCACGCAGAGGTCTTTTTTAGCTCGTTCAAGCCCTTTTGCCACCACTCGTCCATTCCGCGCAAAAGCTCCAACGCCTCGCTCGCGGTATGACCTTGAAACAGACACTCGCCCAGCCGGTCGCCGTCCGTCGGGTCGCAAAGAAGCCACGACCTGCTCAAAGAATAATTCTTAGGCAAAAGCGCAAGCTCCCAAACCACGCCGTCGTGCATTGGTCCGTAGTAGCTGAACATCACGTTGACGGGATATTGCGTATACGCTTTTTCAAAGCACTCCCACGCGCTCGTCGCAAACCCTGCGTCCGCTTCCGAATAATAAAGCCGCGCAAGCTCCGACAAAAATTCCGCCTTCGACGAAAATTCCCTGTCAAACGACAGGATCTCCGCCGCTTTACTCATAAGACAAGGATAATTGCCGAAATACCAGCTTTCCATTACCCCCGTCACGCCGAGTTCTTTCGCGCGCGTAAATTTATCGTATATAAGCCCCGGGACGGGAATATACGGCACGCTCGCGATCTCGTGCGAGCAACAAACCTGCATTTTCGCATAGCTTGTTTTTCCCTGTTCCCGCGCCTTTTTCGCCGTATACGAAAACGTTTCCGACGGTCCGTCGTAAGCGAGCCAATAATCGATAGCAAAACGCTTTTTCCCAAGCTGTACCGTTCTGCCGTTATCCTCGAAATTTTGCATTAAAGCGACGTCCGAAGGCACTTTTTCCACGTACTCTCCGATCTCGTCGAAGTTCCAAAGTCGGTGTTCGTACGTCCAACTGATAAACTCGGCTTCGGGCTTCACCCGCCTCATTCCCTCGCGCAGGGTTTCCACCTTTTGCGATAAAATTTCGGCGCGGGAATACTTCGAACAATGGGGGCAGGTATTCGTCCATTCAAATTCGTCGTTCGTCCAAACGGTCGAACAGGAAGTTACCCTTTCCCCTTGCGTGATGCTCATAAACCCGCCGAGCTTAGGCGCGAGCGTGAACAGCTTTTCCATCGCCTCGTAGCAATATTTTTGTCCGAATTCGGTATAGGTGCAAAACGCAACGTGCTCGATCACCTCTTCGCCGCGGAATTCCTGAATACGGTTGCCGCGGACTTGCGGATATTTCCCGAGCAGATCGCCGTGCCGTTTCACCACCGCGGGATTCGTAAGCGCGATGGGTTCTAAGGCGAAGATAAATACCTCTATCCCGTATCTCGCGCATTTTTCGATCGTTCGATTGAGCTTTTGAATACGCTTTTCGCTCCCTTTTCCGAACTCGCCGATCAGCGACGAGGGAAGCAATTCGTCAAACGAAGAATAGATCCAGATCCCGTTGATCCCGTCGTGCATCAACCGATTCAAATACCCGTCGGGATAATAATCCACGTCGTCGTCAAGCTCCGCGCCGTTTCTCGGCGGTCGGTTGGTCGGCGAAAAGAAACATCGGGAAATGCGCCGTTTGATCACCGCTTTTTGGCGCACGCTTCCAAGGCGAAGCGTACCTCCGCCCTGCACGAGCAAATCCTCCAAACGGATCAAACCGCGACGAATCCCTTCCGTTTCACCGCCGAAAACCGCGACTCCTTTCGTCGTGATTTCGAGAATATATTCTTCTTTTTCCAAGTCCTCCCGAAAACGGACGGCAACGCAAAACTCCGAACCTTCCAGCCCGTTTTCCGCCGAAAAACGCTCGAAGTCTTCAAAGACCGAAAGAAGGTTTTCTTCCGCCGCAAACCGCCCTTTATCGAGATAAACGCCTTTTACGCCGATTGCCCCTTCTCCCGCTTCTTTAAAAAACGGGATTTTTGCAACCAGCGTTTTTTTAAGGTCTTCTTCAAACAGCCGCTCGGGCTGTTTTTCGAAAAAACCGTCGATAAAAATCTGTCGTACCATACTTTTTTATACGCTTGCGCCGCTAACAAGCGGCGCAAGCGTCCAAACCAAATCAGCCGTTGACGATATTCGTGCGATCGTCCCAGTCATCCGCGATAATATTATCCGCGCCTTGTAAGCTCTGCGTAACGATGTCGAAGTTATCCACGACGAGCAAACGAACGGTCAAATTTTTATATTCCTTTTTCATTGTTTTCCTCCAAAATAATTATTTTGTAATCTTCTCAATAAGGTAACACGAACACGCCTTCTCCGCAACCGAGTTCAAAGGTCGCAACGCCGTCCGTCAAAGCAACTTTGCTCGATACGCCGTTTTTATACACGAGTATTTCGCTTACCCCTTCGAAATTCACCGTCACTACCTGCGAAGCGTTCTGCGTAGGGTCGGTCACGTTCACGAACCAATACCCTTTTTGATTAAACGTTTCGTCGAACAATTCGGTTACGAGCGCAACGCCGTCGTTGCCAAGCGTCACGGACGAAACGCCGCTGATCGTGCCGTCGGTCTCCACGTGTCCTACGAAATTCGAATCTCCGGGGATCGTCCCTTGCGTATACAGCTTCATATCCCGATATTCGAAGTTTTTCAGTACGGGCGCAAGCGCCTGCATTTCTCCGTGTATCTGCTGCATAATATAATACAATTCGTTAGGCTCGCCGTTACGGTTGACCATCGAAGCGGTCGGGTCGTAATGCTCGTCGCCTTCGTTTACGACGGGATAATACGTCCAATAGCTGTACCCTTTGATTCCCATCGCCATACCGATGTTCATCTGCCAATACATATCCGCTTCGGTGCATTTTCTCCAAAGCTTGGAGCTCGTACCGCCGCCGCAGGTCTGGAATACCTTACTGAACTGCAAACCGTTTTCCTTACAGAACTCCGCAACGATCTGCGCGTTGATAAGGTGGTATTCGAGAAGATAGCTCTCCGCTTCCTCTACGTCGAAGCTCCCTCTTTCGTGAATGGGATAATCGTCGTATTGAATGATCGGCGCGCCCACTTCGTCGTAGAACAGTTGAAGATACTTCTTATACGCCATCTTCGAGCCTTCTTCCTCGCCGTAAGTAGCCACGAGCGTTTGTTCGTCCTCCGAATACAGCATACTGCCGTTCTCGATATGCTCGGGCGAATAAGGAAGCAGGTTCATATTCACGTACGCGTCGGGACAAACCGCCTTGATCGCTCTGTATACCTCGCCTTGCGCCTTGAACATTTTATAGCTCGGTTCGTCTTTGACGGATACACCGTAGAACGCAGGGTGCTGTTTCACGTCCCGAAGGGCGTTCGCTACGTACGCGTTCAGATCGGCTTCCGTCGCAAAGAACGTGCTTCCGTCCGCCTTTTCCTCGTTGATCAGCGATTCCGTCGTTCCCGCAAGCGCGTGGAGCTCGTCGATAAACACGAGGCACTTCATTCCCTCGTCGTTCGCCATATCCATTACTTGCTTGAGTTTGCTCGTTTCAAAATCCTCTACCGTTCCGTTATGCCCGAACACGTAGTTTATGAACAGTACGTTAAAGCCCGCGTCCTTATACATTTTGGTGTTTTCGGACGTTTGCAGGGATTCGGGCAGGGTGGTCACCACCCTGTTATCCCCCGTTCCCGACGCGTACCAGTCGTCGCATACTGCGTGGTACGAAAAGATCATAAATTCTTTATCACTGTACATATAATAATCCTCTATGCTCAGGCTAACTGAAAAAAACAGGTCACCGTTCCTTGCGCCGCGTCCGTACTCTGTACGGTAACAGCCACTCTTTCGCCCTTCGACGCGCCTTCCGCCCAAACGGTCACGGGCACTTTTTCAAGGCTGAGAGTCGTGGGAAGATCGGTCAATTTGATCGTGATCGTCACGCCCGTAACGCCTTCCGAAGTCGTCGCGCTTTGCGATTCGATCGAATATTTTCTGATCGAAGCCGCGTCCGTCAAGCCGTCCTCGGTATCCACTACGCTGAATACGTATTCGTCGCTTGCGTTCACGCTATACGTAAGGTTTACCGTGTAGCCGATATACTGCGCGAGCACGCCGTCCGCTTCTTCGCCGTCGTTGTAGGAATCTACCGCTACGTCGTAGATCGAACGGGAATTGTTCGCAACGTCGTACGCCGTCGCCGCTACGTTCGCCGTTTCTTCGTCCGCATACGTGACCTTCGCATACGCTCTTGCGGAGAATTCTCTGTTATAGTTGGAATAGATCACGTCCGTGAGCGTGATATAATAATAAGTATATCCGTCGCTGAGAGCAACGCTGTTGGAAAGCACGATATCCTTCGCGCCCGTTTCGTTGAGGTCGAATTCGCCCTCGATCATATCCGTCGGGATCATTACGCCGTGCATTTCCACGTTCGTGCCAAGCGCGGTAAGATCCGCCGTCTTTGCTTTCACCGTGAAACGAAGCCCGCCGTTGCCGTCGTCGTCAATTTTCAGTCTTGCGCTTGCGCCGTCAAGAACGTCCGTTTCCAAACAAATCGCTTGCACCGTGATATTTTCCGCGGATTCGATAATATCGCCCGCCGCGTACAGTCCTTCGTTATATTCCCAACCTACGAAATTCGCAATATTGCTCGTAGGGAGCGTGTAGTTTTCGCTCGCAAGCACCGCTTTCGTTCCGATCTCGTTGCCTTCCGCATCCTGCATAGTGAGCGTTTTGGTGGAAATATTGAAATATTCTAACAAAGCCGCTTTATATACGCAATCGTCGGCTACACCCATAATAACTTCATCAAGCGTCATTTTCGGCGTTACGTAATTGAAAGTGATTTCCGTAGGACCGTTATTGATATTGGGATAAATGACTGCATATTGTCCCTTTGCGGCAGGCGTATTCGCTGAACCTACCTGCGACCCTGCCAATTCCAAAGTCCCGTCGGCAATTTTGAAAAGATACCATTTGTACGTAGCTATCGCCGTCGTCGTTGCGCTACCAGGTTCAAAACCGACGACCGTAATATACTCAGTACTATCGTCCACACGACCAATACCAGGCAACAAGCCCGTATTCGTTGCACCATTACCGTAATAATACTGGCTATGACTTAAAAGTCCGTTCGCACCCATTAATGCGCCCCAAGTAGCGCTCCACCCATTAGTAGCGTTATACGTTTGATAAGATTGATATAAACCGATACCCGCCGTTGCATACGTTGCTTCCGTAGACCACGTATCGTACGCTTGCGTAGCATTTACTGCAAAATTAGGGATATTTTTTCCTGTATGTTGAACAAGGAAATAGGTCGAAACCGCTTCGCCGTCTTTAAAACCGTCAAACAACATATAATCTTGCTTTTCGCCGGCAGGAGAAGCACCTTGCGTCAACGTCAGTCTTTTCAACGACGCTTTGTCGCCAATCGGAGCAGAAACGCCAAGAGCCTTCATAAGCTGGGACTTATATTCATAATCCGCAGAAAGCCCGTTAATAAGATCGTTCAGGCTCGTTTTCGGCGTTGCGTAGTTGAAAGTAATTTCTTCGGGTCCAACGCCAACGTTAGGATAAATCACTACGTTCGTTCCCGTAGGTTTACCTGCATTTTTATCGACGACCATCTTTCCGACTTGCGTTAAAGCACCGTTGGACTCTTCAAACAAATACCAAGTATAGATAAAACTCGAAGTCGTCGGTTCGCCGCCAAGTACCGTTACGTAGTGTTTAGATTCGTCAAGACGAGTAAGCCCAGGATAAGCGGTGCCTTCCCGTTCGGTAACATACGTAGCATCTGCTTGCGCCATTACCGAAGCCAGCAAAAATTGCGACTCCAAATAAACGCCGTTCGTGCCTACCATAGATTCCCCAACGGTTATATAGTTTCCCGACGAATCTTTGGATACGTAGCTTTGGAACATACCAAGCCCCGCAGTAGCATTAGTAGCGCTTGACGTCCAAGTGGAATATGCGTCGGTTGCGTTAAGCGCAAAATTAGGAAGATTTTGTCCGTAAAAATCTACGAGCAACCAAACGGGCGAACAGGCCCCGCTGGGTAAACAGTCGAGTTTTACGTAATCCACGGCCGTACTTGCCGAAGGCAAACCCGTCGTCGATTCTATTTCCACTCTGTTCAACGTCGCCTCCGTCAAGCCCGTCGAAGCCGCCGCTTGTTCCGCTACGGTTTTGGTCGGCGCGATTATTTGCGTTACGCCAAAGGCAGTACAGATCGCCGCGAAGAACGCACAGACCGAAACCCAGATTTTGTTCTTGATTTTCATAAATCATTTCTCCTTATAATTTTTTAGCAAACGATTTTGCTTGACATCATTATAAAACGCTTTCGTTCACTTTTCAAGATGTATCCTTGACTTGATATTATGAATTGTTAACTATTTCGAA
>JAFURH010000004.1 GCA_017471945.1 Clostridia bacterium
GACAACACAATGATTGAAAACGAAAAAATAGAAGAAATGATGCTCGAACTCGAAGAGAGAGCGGAAAAAACGCTCAACTCCCTTGAAAACGAATATAGCGGTATCCGCGCAGGCCGCGCGAACCCGAAAATTCTCGACCGTATCGAAGTGGAAGCGTACGGCGGTATGAGCAAGCTGATCGAGCTCGGGAACGTTTCCGCGCTCGACGCGCGTTGCTTGCAGATCAACCTTTGGGATAAATCGCTTTTGAAAGCGGTGGAAAAGGCGATCTTGCAATCGAATATCGGCATCACGCCCACTAACGACGGGCAGGTGATCCGCCTCGTATTCCCCGTAATGACGGAGGAAAGAAGAAAAGAGCTCGTTAAGCAGATCAAGAAAATGGGCGAAGAAGCCAAGGTTGCCGTGCGTAACCAACGCCGCGACGCGATGGACGTTTTGAAGAAAATGAAGACCGCGAAAGAGCTTTCCGAGGACGAAACGGCAGGTTGCGAAGCGGACGTGGAAAAGACGGTCGCTTCCTATATGAGTCAGCTTGAAAACATCATTTCGGCAAAAGAAAAAGAATTGATGTCTATTTAAGCTATGGCAAAGAATACAATAATGGTAAGCGCCGAACGCGTGCCCAAACATATCGCGATCATTATGGACGGCAACGGCAGATGGGCGAAATCCCACCTCCGCCCCCGCGCCTACGGGCATAAAAAAGGGGTGGACAGAATGATCGGACTGATGGAACGCGCTTTTGACCGCGGCGTGGACTATATCACCGTCTACGCGTTGTCCACCGAGAACTTAAAGCGCCCGCAAAAGGAGCTCGACGCGCTTTTCGAGCTGATCCGCACCCGCTTTTTGGACTGTATGCGTAAGGTTTGTGCGCGGGGCGTGCGACTTAATATTATCGGCGAACGCGATCTGCTCCCCGCCGACGTGCAGGAGATCTTGGAAAAAGCGGAAGCGGAAACGAGAGGTTTTGAAGGGAAGGGAATCAACGTGGCGCTCGCCTACGGCTCGCGCGCGGAGATCGTCCGCGCGGCAAATCTCGCCGTAGAAAAAGGGGAGAAGCTCACCGAAGAAAGCCTTTCCGCGCTTTTATATACGGGAGGTCAGCCCGACCCCGATCTGATTATCAGAACGGGCAAAGAGGTGCGCCTTTCCAACTTCCTTTTATGGCAAGCGGCGTACGCCGAGCTGTACTTTTCCGATAAAATGTTCCCCGAATTTTCGGACGCGGATTTAGACGACGCGATCGCGTATTTTTCGTCCAAGACCCGCCGCTTCGGAAAGACGGACGAACAGCTTGAAAATAACGAATAACAACCAAACGAACGGGGCAGGGTCGAGTTTATCGTCCGCTCCAAAGGAAGCTTTTATGAAGATCCGTTTGCTTACGGGCAGTTGCTATATCGCGGTGTTGCTCGTATTCTATCTTTTGAAAATTTTTGTAAACGACTTGTTTTTCGACGCGCTTACCTACGCGTTCGCGCTGATCGGCACGTTTGAAATGCTCCGCGCTATGAAGGAGAAAACCACGAAAGCCGAACGGGGAATCGTGTTCGCGTTCGCGATCCTTTGTATTCCCGCGTGCGCGTTGGGGGAATATTTCCTCGGTGCAGGGCTTATGTTCACGATCGCTTGCGTGTTCGCGTTGTCGGTCGCGCTTTTGAGCTTGCTCGTCGCGCGCCACGAGGAAACGACGATTGAAAACCTCGGCACGGCGTTTTTGTCCGCCGTATATCCGAGCTTGCTTTTGTGCTTGCTCGTCCTTTCCAACCATATTTCGGTGGACGGCGCGGGGCTTTCCAAGTACGCGCTCAACGGCGATATCGCGATTTTGTTCGTGTTCGTCGTGTCCCCGTTCGCGGATTCGCTCGCCTACGTGTTCGGAAGATTTTTAAAGAAGTTCTTCCCGAAAAAACTCGCGCCTAATTTGAGCCCGAACAAAACGGTGATCGGCGGAATCGGCGGGCTCGTCGGCGGTATGGTCGGTGCGGCGATCCTGTACTTTGCCTATAACGGCGTAGCGGGTTCGTTCGAAAAAGCGTATCTGATCTTGCCTTTCTATTTGGGGCTCGGCCTTTTGCTTGCCGTGGCGACGGCTTTTGGCGACCTCGTCGAAAGCTGTATCAAACGCAAGGTCGGCTTGAAGGATATGGGCAACATTATGCCCGGTCACGGCGGGGTGCTCGACCGTATCGACGGTTCGCTGTTTGCGACGGTCGTGGTCTATCTTGCCTTCGTGATTTTAAGTTTCGTATAATTTACGCCCGAAAAATACCTTATCCAACGCGGAAAAGGTATTTTTTCCACAGGAGAGGGAATGAAAAAAATTTCTTTGATCGGCTCGACGGGCTCGATCGGCAGACAGGTCTGTTCCGTCGTACGCCGTTATCCCGAAAAATTTCAAATCGTAAGCCTCGTTGCCAACTGTTCAGCGGAAGTATTTTTAGAGCAGGTACGGGAGTTTAAACCCGCCTACGCCGCTCTTGCCGACGAAGACGCGGGCAAGAAGATCGCGGGGGAGATTCCCGCGGGCGTTTGCTTTCGGTGCGGCGAGCAAGCCGCTCTCGACGGAGTGGCGTACGGCGATACGGATACCGCCGTCGTTGCGGCGACTGGCTTTGCAGGACTGAAATATTCCTTAAAAGCGATCGAAGCGAAAAAGGCGCTCGCGCTTGCGAATAAAGAAACTCTCGTTTGCGGCGGGGAACTCGTAATGAACAAAATCAAGGGGGCAGGTATCGATTTAATGCCGATCGACAGCGAACATTCCGCGCTCTGGCAAGCGCTTTCGTTTAAGACGAACGCGCCCTTTAAACGGCTGATCATCACCGCCAGCGGCGGCCCGTTCTACGGCTGGACGAGAGAACGGCTCCGCTCGGTCACGCCCGCGAGCGCGCTCAAACACCCTACGTGGAATATGGGCGCGAAGATCACGATCGACAGCGCGACCCTTTTAAATAAAGGATTTGAAGTGATCGAGGCGATGTGGCTGTATAACGCCCCGCTTGAAAAGATACACACGGTCGTGCAGCCCGAAAGTATTATCCATTCGATGGTCGAGTTCGACGACGGGGGCATTTTGGCGCAAATGAGCTATCCCACGATGGAGCTTCCCATTCAGCTTGCGCTCACCTATCCCGACCGTTTGGATTGCGATTTAAAACCGCTCGATTTCGAAGCGCTCGGCGCGATTCGGTTCAAGCCTTTGCACCGCAAGGACTTCCCGTGTTACGACTTAGCGCTCACGGCGGCGGAACAGGGGGCTAACTATCCTTGCGTATTGAACGCGGCGGGCGAGATCGCCGTGCGGGCGTTTTTAGACGGAAAGATCGGATTCACTTCGATCGCGGAAACCATCGAAAGCGTATTGAACGCGACGGAGCGCAAAAAAGCGGACGGTTACTCGGCGTTACGGGAGGAGGATTCCCGTGCCCGCGCCCGCGCCGAGCAATTTATCGATAATCAACTCTAAGGAGGAAATAATTATGAACAAGATCAAACGGATTTTTGCAAGCGTTTTAAGCGTTGCGACTTTACTTAGCGTAGCGGCGTGCGGCGACAGCTCGTCGAGCGGAAACAACGCGCCTACGGAATGGACGGTGGAAACCGTCTACGCCAAAGCCAAAGAGCTCGGCTTTGAAGGCACTTGGGAAGATTTCAAAGCGGAAATGCGTGGGCTTCAAGGCGTGGGAATCAAAGGCGTAACCGTGAACGACGACGGCGATCTGATCGTCACGCTCACCGACGAAACGGAGATCAACTGCGGCAGCGTGCGCGGCTCGGTGAGCGAATGTAAGCATACCTACGGCAATTATAAAACGGGTGCGGCGGCGACCTGCGAATCTATCGGCTACAAAACGCGTACTTGCTCTAAGTGCGGCAACGTGGAATATTCCTTCCAAGAAGCCAAAGGACATAGTTGGACGACGAGCGCGGCGTTGCCTGAGGAGCTTAACGTATGTTCGATTTGCGGCGTGATTAAACTTGCGGGCAGCACGCAAACGCCCGACGACGGCAACGACGAAAACGAAGACGATAACGGCAACGAAGATAGTTCCACGATAGATAAAACGAAATCACAGCTCTATATTTCCGTATTTAACGGCGGCTACGGCAATGCTTGGATGGTAGAAGCAGCAAAACGTTTTGAAGCGCAGTATGCAGACGTTTGCTTTGCGGACGGCAAAAAGGGTGTGCAGGTGGTTGTGGAAGCTAATAAGCAGAACGCTTCGGAGCTATTTGACCAAATACCGTATCGAAAAAATCAGATTTTTTTGACGAACGCAACGCAAGAGCAAATGCTCTACGCCGTGCAAAGCGGACTTGTAAAAGATTTATCGTCTGTTATGAGCCAACCCTTGACGGCGCTCGGGGATACCAAAACGATTAAAGAAAAATTGCCCGACGGTTCGTTTACGGGCAACACGCTGGACGGAAAGGACTATTTCTTGCCCTACTTAGCGGATAATTGGGGAATATTCTATAATCGCAGTTTATTTTCTAAGTATGATTTAAAAGTCCCGAACACGACGAACGAAATGTTTAACCTTTTCAACGTAATGAAGACGGTAGCCGTTTCGCCTATGATTTTTTCGGGTCGGTACGCACAATACTATACCGAATGGCTTTTGAATGTTTGGTGGGCGCAATACGAAGGCGCGGCAGGCTATGAAAACTTCTGGAAAGGCGAAGTCAACGGGCAAAAGTCTAAGGAAGTTTTGCGCCAACAAGGTCGCTTAGAGGCGTTGACGGCGTATCATCAACTGTTTACGGAAGACACCTATTTTGACTATCATTCCTTTTCGGCTACAACGACGCACTTAGACGCACAAAACTACTTTTTGTTAAGTGAGTTGAACACAAATATGAACAAAATCGGAATGCTGTTCGACGGCGAATGGCTGATGAGTGAAGCCGAATATACGTTGAAAGAAATAGAAAACGTGTACGGCGCGGGTAGTACTCCCGATATCGGAATGATGCGAACGCCCGTTTTGTCGTCGATTGTAAATACATTAGACGATAAAACAATGACCGACCAAACGCTGTCCGCCGTGATTGAGGCAATCGATAGCGGCGCAACTTCTTATCAAGACGTATCGGCTTCGGATTTTGACAAGATAAAGGCAGCGAGAAACGTCGTTTCCACGACCTATCATCAGTTCTGTATCAACGCAAATGCGCAAGGTGAAGATTTAGCGGTTGCCGAAGCATTCCTGCAATTTATGAGCTGCGATCAGGCTTTATCCGAAGTTGCGGCGTTTGGCTTGCGATCGAATTTGTGTTCGACGATTTCTCAAGACGCCTACGAGCGAATGAATTCCGTGAAAAAGGACGCTTACCAAATCGCGAAAACTTCCGTCCCGCTCCCCGACCCTACGGGCTATCGGCTTTATCAAGCAGGGCTTCGTGCATTTAGGACGGGAGCATACAGCAACGTTTGGGAAGCATTCCGAAACGGACAAATGACGGCGCAACAGTATTTCGACGGCGTATATTCGTATTACGGAAGCAAGTTTGACACAATGGTAAACGAAACGTACGGGGGGTAGACGCCCTTCTATTAATACGAACGCTTAAAAAGGTATAACCTTCCGAAAAAAATCAAACACTATCGGGAAAGGGGTTTTTAGGGATTGAATAATTTATTAAGTTTTGCAAGCGTAATGAAAAGTATCGGCGGGGTGCTTCTCGCGATCGTGATCTTGCTCGCGATGGTCACCATTCACGAGTTCGGTCACTATCTCGCGGGGAAGATACTCGGCTTTAAGATCAACGAATTTTCCGTCGGTTTCGGACCTGCGCTTTTTAAAAAGCGCAGCAAGAAAACGGGCGAGCTTTTTGCCGTGCGCGTGATCCCCTTGGGCGGTTATTGCGCCTTCGACGGCGAGGATGAGGACGACGAACCCCAAAAACCCGCCTCCGCGGAACAGCAAAACGACCCCTCTCAAACGACGGAAGGGGTGTTCGAGGATATGAACCCCGAATCTGCCGAATCTTCCGAACCTAAAACGAAACCGCTTGAAACGCCCGTCGAGGAGAAAAAAGAGGAATACCCCGAACCCAAAGGGGAACGCTTCAACGATCAGCCCCCTTGGAAGCGCATTATCGTTTTGATCGCGGGCGCGACGATGAACTATCTTTTGGCGCTCGTGCTTATCGTGGTGATGTTTGCGTGTTTGGGTAGACCCGTTTTCAAGATCACCAAATTCGAACCGAATAAAGATTTTAAAACGGAAACGGCTATTGAGGTTTATGAAAACGGCTTGCAGACGGGCGATATTATTTTAGAGATCAACGGCGAAAAAATGTATTTGTCCACCGATTATCTCGACTTGCTCGACGGCAAGAAAAAAGGCGACGAGGTGAAGATACTCGTTTTAAGAAACAATAAGAAAACCACGATCAAGCTTGCGCTTATTGAGGACGTAAACGTTGTGAATATGTCGGATAGCAACTCGATTTTCTTTCCTCTCGGAATCGCTTATCGTGAGGAAATCAAGCTTGAGGACGGTACGACCGAACTTAAAATGATCAACGGCGGTATGATAGAAACGGACAACGTACGCGCGGGCTTTTGGGAAACGATCGGCACTTCGTTTGCGTATTCGTTTAAGCTCAGCGGCGTAGTTTTGCGCTCGCTCGGCGAGCTGTTTACGGGTAAGCTCGGCGTGGAAGCGATGGGCGGGCCTATCACGACGATTTCTTCCACTGCGAAAGTGGCTTCGGACAGTTTGTTCTCGTTTTTGTATATCGCCTCGTTTATCGGGGTCAACCTCGCCGTGTTTAATCTATTGCCGATCCCCGCGCTCGACGGGTGTAAAGTGATTTTCTGCGTGATCGAATGGATACGTCGAAAGCCCGTCAACCGAAAAGTCGAAGCCGTCATTCATTTCGCGGGTATTATCCTCTTGTTCGGCTTTGCGATCTTAGTTGATTTGCTACACCTTTTTTAAAAAACGAAAAAATTTTTCGGCTGTCAAGTAAAAATGCTTGACAGCTTCGTTTTTATCCGTTATAATAAGATACGGAAACAACGCGGAGGTGGGAAATGAAAGACGATCTGAACTTTCTCAGGCTTTGGGATCTGTATTCCCCCCTTTTAACGGAAAAACAAAGGGAGATCACCGATTTGTATTTTACCTACGATCTTTCCTTAGGGGAGATCGCCGAAGAGAAAGGAGTATCCCGTCAGAGCGTTTCCGATTGTTTGGCAAAGACCCGCAAACAGCTCGAAACTTACGAGCAAAAGCTCGGGTTCGCCCGCGTGAGCGCGCAAATGCAAGCGGAGATAGACACGCTTAAAAAAAGTATAAAGTAAAGAGGCTCGTATGGCGTTATTCGGTTCGTTATCCGAAAGATTAAATCATATATTTTCCAAGCTCACCAAAAGAGGAAAGCTCACCGAGCTTGAGATCCGCACGGCGATGCGCGAGGTGCGCGTTGCGCTTTTGGAAGCCGACGTAAACTTAAAGGTCGCCAAGCAGTTTATCGCGGAGGTTTCGGAAAAAGCGGTCGGGCAGGCGATCCTCTCGTCGTTAAATCCCGCGCAGCAGGTGATCAAGATCGTCAACGAAGAACTGATCGCGCTGATGGGCGCGAAAAACGCGAAAATAGAAGTTTCGCCCAAGCTTCCCACCGTGATTATGATGTGCGGTTTGCAGGGCGCGGGCAAAACCACCCTTTGCGGAAAACTCGCGTTGCAGCTTAAAAAACAGGGCAAAAAGCCCCTTCTCGTCGCGGGCGATATTTACCGTCCCGCCGCGATCACCCAGCTTCAAGTCGTGGGCAGAAACTGCCAGACGGAAGTATTCGAAAAGGGCACGCAAAGTCCCGTCAAAACCGCAAAACAAGCGATCGAATACGCAAAGTCTATGAACTACGACACCGTGATTTTGGATACCGCGGGTCGGCTTCAAATCGACGATACCTTGATGCAGGAGCTTGAAAATATCA
Source organism: Clostridia bacterium (assembly GCA_017471945.1). Taxonomy (GTDB): domain Bacteria; phylum Bacillota; class Clostridia; order Christensenellales; family Borkfalkiaceae; genus Scatosoma. The sequence goes on from JAFURH010000004.1 coordinate 7,960, forward strand.
AAAAAGAAGTCGAGATCACCGAAACGTTGCTCGTCGTGGACGCAATGACGGGTCAGGAAGCGGTGAACGTCGCGCAGACCTTTAACGAACGGCTGGACGTTACGGGCGTGATTTTGACCAAGCTCGACGGCGACACCCGCGGCGGCGCGTGTTTATCTATCAAAGCGGTGACGGGCAAGCCTATCAAGTTTATCGGGGTTGGCGAAAAACTCACCGATTTAGAGCCTTTTTATCCCGACCGTATGGCTTCGAGAATTCTCGGTATGGGCGACGTGTTGTCGTTGATCGAGAAGGCGCAACAGGCGATCACGGAAGAGGACGCGCTGAAAATGCAAAAGAAAATGCGCGAAAATTCCTTCACGCTCAGCGATTATCTCGAACAGTTTTCGATGATGAAAAAGATGGGCGGCGCGTCCGCGATGCTCTCGATGCTTCCCGGTATGGGTAAGTTAAAAGTCAAAGAAGAAGACCTCGACGAGAAAAAGATCGAGCACACGAAAGCGATCATTCTTTCGATGACGATGCAAGAGCGCGAAAACCCCGCGATCATCGACAGCCGCAGAAAACGCCGTATCGCGGCGGGTTCGGGAAGAAGCGTGCAGGAGATCAACCAGCTTTTAAAGCAATACGAGCAGACGAAAATGCTTATGAAGCAGCTCAAAGGCGGGAAGGGAAAATTCCGCTTGCCGTTTTAAGTAAAAACGAAGAATCTGCTTTAAGGGTCAAGGGATATTGTCCCGCAATAGGAAGTCCAGCCTTTGACAAGGGTCAAGGGGCAATGCCCCTTGCGGGTGTGGGCAGCGCCCACGAAACAAGTACCCTTAATAGGAAAACGAAGTTTTCCGTTCTCGTGGCATAGCCACGCAATCGCCCAAAGGGCGAGAATAACGCAAAACTGCGTTTTGCTTAATTAAGTCCGAAAATGCGGGGCTTTGCCCCTGCGCCCCACCAGAAACTGAGTTTCTGGACTTCCTATCCTTTCTTAAAGGGCTTGGCAACCCAAAAACGCACGAAAGCAAAAAACGCGGCAACCCCGCGAAAAATAAAGAAAAAATATTTTAAGATACTTTGGAGGTATTTATTATGGTAAAAATGAGACTTTTCAGAATGGGCGACAAAAAGAACCCTATCTATCGTGTAGTAGTTGCGGACAGCAGAAAAGCTGCGACGGGCGAATACATCGACTGTATCGGACACTACGTTCCCACGACCGATCCCGTAACGCTCGACATCAACGTTGAGCTTGCAAAGGACTGGCTCAAAAAGGGCGCGCAGCCTACGGAAACGGTGAAGAACTTGCTCGTAAAGACGGGTGCGATGGAAAAATCCGAAAAACTCAGCCCTTCGAAAACGAAGGCGAAAAAATCCAATAAATAATTTTTCTTGCTTGCGTTTTGCGTAAAAAGAAAAAAATTCGGAGAAAAAGAGTATGTTGGATTTAATCAAATACATCGTGAACCAGTTCGCGGAGGATAAGGAAAACGTCGAATACACGGAAACGGAAAAAGAACGCGTAATCGAAGTGGTGATCACGCTTCCTTCGTCGGATATGGGCAAAGTCATCGGAAAGCAAGGCAAGATCGCAAAGGCGATGAGAACCATCGTCCGCGCGGCGACCCCGAAAAACAGTAAAAGATACGTCGTCGAGATCCGTGAAAAGGACGGCGACACCGTCGATACCGACGGCGAAACGGAAGCCGAATAATTCGCGTAGACCGTTTAAAAAAGGCTTTCGAGAGAAAGCCTTTTTGCACTTGATTTCGTAGATAGCAAGGAGTAACTTTATGGAACGACTCGTCATCGGCGAGGTGTTAAAGCCGCAGGGAATCCGCGGCGAGCTTAAAATCAAAACCTACACCGATTTTCCCGAAACCGTCAAAGAGTTCAAAACGGTGTATATCGACGATCAGCCTTATAAGATCTTGTCTTTCCGTGCCGATGGTAAGGGCGCGGCGTATTTAGGACTTCGCGGGATTCCCGATCGGAATACGGCGGAGCTTTTCCGCGGCAAAAAGATCGAGGGCGACAGAGAGGACGCGCCCGAGCTCGACGAGGGAACGTATTATATCGTGGATATGATCGGACTTTCCTGCGAAACGGAGGAAGGAGAGGTTCTCGGCACGCTCGTCGAGATCACGAGCCTTTCTTCGGATATCTACACGATAGAAAAAGCAGGGAAGAAAATTCTCTTCCCTGCCGTGAACGGCGTTGTGAAAAAGGTCGATTTCCAAAACAAAAAGATGATTTTGGATAAAGCCGTATTCGATCAAATCGCCGTCGATTGAGTTTCCGTTTTCGGCTTCATTTGCTTTAAAAGGACGTCTAAAACGCCCGTTTTCGTCAGCGCAACGAGCACGCCGATTGCAATTGCCGCGTCGAACGGCACGTACATACATTGATAAATAAACGAATACAGAAAAGCGTTTTCTATCGACCAAACGGGCAGGTCTTCCACGTATCCCGCGTTAAAGAAAATAACGCCTGATAAAAGGTGGAAGATAAACCGCAAAACGAACGCGCAAACCGCGCCGAGCACGAGCGGAGAAACGGCTTTTTCCTTGCGTGGCATACGTCTAAAAAGCCCCATCACGCCGATACTTGCAAAGGGCAAGAGATAATCGAGGAAAAAGGTTGCGGGCGTGAGGATATACGGGCTTTCGATAAAATTCAACAAGCCGTGTATAAGCCCCACGAGCAAACCGTCGGCAAGCCCGTAGCAATAAGCAAAAACGAGCACGGGTACGAACGAAGCGATCGTGATCGAGCCGCCGCTTGCGAAGATCTTGAATTTAATCACGGAAAGCGTGAACGAAACGGAAATGCAAATGCCTGCAAACGCAAGCTTTTTCGCGTCGTGCTTTTTCGCGTTGTTTCCGCCGATAAATCCGATTACCGCAAGCAGTAAGATCACCGCGCCGACGGAGATCCATTTGATGATTTCCGTAGTTTGTTCACTAACGGATAAAAGGGAATAAAGAAACATAAAAACCTCCTGTTCCGCCGCGCGTATTCTTTCGTTTAAAAAAGAAACGCCCGCTCCAAAAAACGACGAAGCGGGTGTGAAAAAAGCAAACGAAAAAATTTTCGCTATCAATCTCTCGCTCAAGTATTACCTTGCCGATTCCAATGGTATAATCTCAGCCCGAATAGGGCACCCACGACGGATAAATTAAATTTTGTAATTGTATTATAATACAATCGGCAGGATTTGTCAACGAAATCACGCCGAAAAGGAGAAAAAATGCGCTACGATTTCTACGCGTACCTCGACAGAATGAAATACATCAAGCGTTGGCAACTGATGCGCTCGGAGCGTGAGGAGAATATAATGGAACATTCCCAAAGCGTTTCCCTGCTCGCGCACGCGCTCGCCGTGATCCGCAACAAGCTGTACGGCGGCAACGTAGATATCGGCAAAACGGTTCTGCTCGCCCTTTATCACGAAACGGGCGAGGTGATGACGGGGGATCTTCCCACGCCGATAAAATATTATAATCCCGAACTGCACGACGCGTATAAACGCCTTGAAAAAACCGCGTGCGAAAAAATGGTGGAAATGCTTCCCGAGGCGCTGAAAGAAGAACTCTCTCCCTTCGTGCTCGCAGACGAAACGAGCGAGGAATATAAGCTCGTGAAGGCGGCGGACAGGCTCTCGGCGTATTTGAAATGTTTAGAAGAGCTTCGTTCGGGCAACGGCGAATTTGAAAAGGCGAAAAAGAGCATTGAAGAAGACCTTCACTCGCGGAATTTACCCGAAGTGGAATATTTCTTCGAGCACTTTATTCCTTCCTTCTCTTTAACGCTCGACGAGCTCGGCGGAATTTAAAATTGTTAAAAGTGTAAACAGGAAAAATTCACCTGTTTTTCAAAAAACGATAAAATAATCAACGAAAAACGGGTGTATAATAGAGTTAACAAAAAGAGGGCGTTGCCCTAACGGAGAAAAATCTGATTATGAAAAAAATGACGAAAAGACTACTCGCGATCGCCTGTGCGTCTTGTTTGACGATCGGTTTCGCTTCTTGCGACCTTACGGGGGGCGCACAAAGTAAATCCGCTTACGAGATCGCCGTGGAGAACGGCTTTGAAGGCACGGAAGCGGACTGGCTCGACACCCTTACGAAAGGAAAATCCGCCTACGATCTCGCCGTGGAGAACGGTTATACGGGTACGGAAGAGGCTTGGTTGCAAAGCCTGAAAGGCTCGGACGGCAAGGACGCGGAGGATATCGACCCGTACGCGGCGTATCAGTCCGCGATCGAAAACGATTTGTTCGAGGGCAGTTATATTCAATTCTTAGAACAGTTTTTCAACGGGGATATCCAGCCCGTCAACGACACGGAGCGCCTCGCGCATAATATGATGTCGGTCGTCGGGATCTATTGCGGGTTCAAACCTGCCGGCACCATTCACGGAAGACCGCAGGTCGCCGCGCCTACTACCTCGGCAGGCTCGGGGGTCGTGATCGATCTGGATAAGGAAAACGGCAACGCGACGATCATCACTAACTATCACGTCGTCTACGACGCGGACAGCGGTGAAACGGACGGCATTTCCTCTGCGATCTATCTGTATCCTTACGGAAGTTTGATCGGCTACGACTCCACGACGATGACGGACGAAAGCTACGGGATAAAAGCCACCTTCGTGGGCGGCGCGATGGACTACGATATCGCCGTGTTAGAGGTACAGGGCAGCGATATTTTGAAAAACAGCGCGTTGGAAGAAGCGAAGCTCGGCGATTCGGATACCTGCACGGCGGGTGAAAACGTGTTCGTGATCGGGAACGCGGAGGGGGACGGCTTGTCCATTACCGACGGCGTACTTTCGGTGGAATCGGAGTATATCACGATGGATTCGACTTCGGGCGACGGCACGCAGGTGGAATACCGCGTTATGCGCACGAGCGCGGCGGTCAACCACGGCAATTCGGGCGGCGCGATGTTTGACTCGAGCGGCAGACTGATCGGGATCGTGAACGCGAAAAACGTGGAAGAGGACGTGGAGAATATGGGTTACGCCCTGCCGATCAACAACGCCATCGCGGTAATGAATAACGCGCTCGCAAACGACGGCGTGGTCAAGCGCGCAATGCTCGGTATTTCCGTGCAGACAGTGGAATCCAAAGCGGAGATCAACGCAAACGGAAAACTCGTGATCACGCAAAAATGCGTAGTTGCGGAGGACCTCTCTTCGGGCGTGGCGGCGTACGGGAAGCTTCAAAAGGACGACGTTTTGAAATCGATCACCTTGCTCGACGACGCGGGAAAAGAGATCAAAACGCTTGCGATCACCCGTTTGCATCAGGTGGGAGATCTGCTTTTGAACGCAAGGCTGAACTACGTGGCGAAGATGACCGTCGATCGAGGCGGCGTGGAAAAGACCGTAGAGATCAAGTTTGATAAAGAAGCCTATTTCGATATTTATGCATAAATGAAATTTATTAAAAACGCGCGCGGAAAAAACCGTGCGCGTTTTTCACATAAGCTTGACAAAACGCGCGCAATCGTATATAATAAAAGAAAAGCGAAAAACGACGGGAAGGATAGTATGAAAACGGAAGAATTTATTTCGGCTTTATCAAATATAAAAATGGACGATCAGGCGCGCTTCGAACGGCTTCGCGCGGGGCTTCCGCTTGGCGTGGACGAGGCGGGAGAGATCGTTCTTGCGCGTACGGACTCTAAAAACGGCAGAGCCAACCACCTTTGCGTGACGGGTTCGCAACGCGGCGAATTTATCAAAAGACTTCTTTTAACGCTCTTCCGTCTTTACGGAAAAACGGAACTCAGCGTTCTTTTGCTCTCGCCCGATGCCGCTTATTCGGACTTATTGACTTTGAAGATCGCGGATATCACCGCGCCGTACGTCCGCTCGCAGGCAGACCTCGACGCCGCGCTGTTGTCGATCAACGAGCTCGTGCGTATGCGCGAGGAAAACGGGGCGCAAAAATATCCCCGCCTTTTCGTCGTTCTGGACGGATTGGAAGAGATCGTAAAGGACGAAAACGGACTCCTTGACGCCTATAAGCCTTTCTTGGAAAAAACGCTCGGTACGGGCGTAGAGGTGATCACGGGCGTGGACCTTTTAAAGAGTATTTTCAGCGGTTACCCGGGCGCGTTCGTCGGGATCGGTAACTGTCTCGTGACGGCGGACGGCGAGGGCAAGACGGACGTCACGTTCGTCGGTGAGGATTCCTCGCTTTCTCTGCCTACCTCGCTCGATTATCCTTGCGAACCTTCGGTGGAAGAACTCGTGGCCGCTTGGAACGGCGCGGAAAACTGAAATGAAAACGACGGATTTTGATTTTCAACTCGTACCTGCTCCCTTGCTTGCGTGGTATAACGCGAACAAGCGCGACCTCGAATGGCGGGTGAACCCGACCTCGTACAGGGTATGGGTGTCTGAGATTATGCTCCAACAAACGCGCGTGGAGGCGGTCAAGGAATATTACGCCCGCTTTATGCGGGAATTGCCGACCTTACAGGCGCTGGCAACTTGCGAAGAGGAAAAGCTGTTAAAGCTTTGGGAAGGCTTGGGCTATTACAGCCGCGTCCGCAATATGCAAAAGGCGGCGAAGGAGATCGTGGAACGCTTCGGCGGTGAGTTTCCTTCTGATGAAAAGTCCTTAAAAAGTTTGCCGGGGATCGGCGCGTACACGGTCGGCGCGATCCGCTCGATCGCGTTCGGGCTTCGCGCTCCCGCCGTTGACGGAAACGTTTTCAGAGTCGCTTCCCGCCTTTCCGAAAACCCCACCGTCATTTCCGATCCCGCCTACCGCAAATATTTAGAAGAAAAATTGCTTGCGGTTTATCCCGAAGAAGGGGAGGATTGTTCGGCGTTCACGCAGAGTTTAATGGAGCTCGGCGCGCTGATCTGTAAGCCGCAAACTCCCGATTGCAGGGTTTGTCCGTTGAACGGAATTTGCCGCGCCAACGCACACGGCACGCAAAACGACTATCCCGTCCTGCCCGAAAAGAAAGCGAAAAAAGCAGAAAAACGTTTCGTGTTTTTGATCAGAACGAAAGAGGGGATTTCCCTGCGCAAGCGCAAAGAGGGCGTTTTGAAGGGAATGACGGAGTTCCCCTCCGAGTCCGCAATCGATAGAACGCCCGAAGAGCTTTTAAACGAATGGGGCGTGGGCGCGTTCAAGGTCGTAAAGCGCAAAACTTACGCGCATATTTTCACGCATATCAGATGGGAGATGGATTGTATCCTCGTAGACGCGGACCACTCGCCTTTTGAAAGCCGTACGCTCGAAGAGATACGAACGCAGGTATCCATTCCGACGGCGTTTAAACAATGCCTGTCCCTTTTGGAATAAATTCCCTTGAAACCCTTGAAAAAATAGAAAATATATGCTATAATACAAAAAAGTAAGTTAAGGAGAAGGATAAAAAATGAAAGTATTGTTAGTCAACGGCAGTCACCACGAGCACGGCTGTACCTACACGGCGCTTCAAGAAACGGCGAACGCCTTGAACGCAAACGGGATCGAAACGGAAATTTATTGGATCGGAAAAAACCAAACGAGCGGTTGCAAGGGCTGTTGGGCTTGTAAAAAACTCAAAAAATGCGTGATCGACGACGGCGTGAACGAGTTCGTTCAAAAAGCAGCCGAGTTCGACGGCTTCGTGTTCGGTTCGCCCGTATATTACGCTTCGGCGGCGGGCGCGCTCGTGTCGTTTATGGACCGAGTGTTTTATAGCGGTGGCAGAGCGCTTGCGTATAAACCCGCGGCGGCGGTGGTGAGTTGCAGACGCGCGGGCGCGAGTACGACCTTCGACGTGATCAATAAATATTTCACGATCAATAATATGCTCGTGGTCGGTTCGAATTATTGGAACGAGATCCACGGCAACGCCGCGGAAGAAGCTGCGCAAGATATCGAAGGACTTCAAACGATGCGCGTTTTGGGCAACAATATGGCTTGGGTTTTGAAATGCATTGAAGCGGGCAAAGAAAAGGGCGTCGAACTGAAAACGGAAAAGAAGATCTTTACGAATTTCATTCGCTGAAAAAAATTCCCCGACCGATCGGTCGGGGAGTATTTTTTTAAACGTAGGGATGTTCGCCTTTGATCACGGCGAAGCAATCGGGATTGCTTTCTTTGATCCTTTCCGCTACCTTTTTCACTGCGATTTCCACGGGCGTTTTCGAATCGGTGGGGATCACGAGATCGAAGATGAGATTGGTGTGCGTTTCGCCCTGGGTCATTCTAAAATCGTGAATGGAAAATTCGGGGTCGATTTTCGCCGCGCACTTCGCTGCAAACGCCCGCATTTCGTTCACCTTTTCGTCGTTTACGGTGATCGGGTCGAGATGGACGGTAACGATACAATTAAATTTCTCGAACATATCCCGCTCCATTTTATCGATCACTTCGTGCGCGTAGTTGATATTGCAGTCGGACGGTACTTCCGCGTGAAAGGAAACGATTTGCCGCCCCGGTCCGTAATCGTGCACCATTACGTCGTGGATACCCACGATCTCGGGATAACCTTTGGAAAACTCGTGAATTTCCTCAATAAACGCCTTATCGGGCGGCGAGCCGAGCAATAAATCTATGGTTTCTTTCGCCGCTTTCACGCCCGTAAACAGGATCAAACAGGCGATCACGATCCCCGCGATCCCGTCGATAGGCACGCCTTGTAACCAACCGAACGCCGAACAGAGCGAGGCGATCGCCACGAGCGCTGTCGCGCCGCAGTCGGAAAGACTGTCCGCCGCAGAGGCTTTGAGCGCGGGAGAAGAAATGATTTTTCCGATCTTCCGATAAAAGAAAAACAGCCAAAGCTTGATCGCAACGGCAACGCCCAAAAGAATAAACGTCCATTTCCCGACTTCGGGAACGACGGGGTTTACGATCTTGTCGATGGAGGAGGTAAGCAGCTCGAACCCGACCAAAACGATCAGCATATCCACGATAAATCCCGAAATATATTCGAACCTGCCGTGCCCTAACGGGTGTTCTTTATCGACGGGCTTATTCGAAAGCCGAAACCCGATCAAGGTCACGACGGACGAACCCGCGTCGGATAAATTGTTGAACGCGTCCGCGATCACGGCGACGGAAACGGACAAGAGCCCGACGGTAAGCTTTCCCGCGAAAAGCAACAAATTTAAAATAATTCCCGTTATGGAAGCGAGAAAGGCGTATTTTCCGCGAACGCGGGTATCGTTTGCATTTTTGTTTTTGCCGATAAAAATGTGAATGAGAAGTTTCGTCATTTTACACCGCCTTGCGCTGTTTAAAAGTGAAGAAAAGCCGACGAGCCGTATCGTATACTATACGTTTGCCCGTCGGCTTTCGTGTTCGTTTCTATTTGATCTTACTCGGTTTTGCCGTTTTCTTCGTCCGTTTTCGCCTTTTGCGCACGTTCTTTTATTTCCGCGCTTTTCGCGATCGCGAGCGAGGTGATTTTGACCGCGATGATGATCAACGCGATAACGATAAAGATCGCAAGCAAGCCTTTCCACAAAATATTGAGCGCGGCGACGAGGTTTTCGCCGTTCATAGGGGTGAGCCCTTCAAAAATTGCAAGTATCGTATTCAACATAACCGTTTCCTCCTTACAATACCAAACCGATGATCAAACCGCCGACGATCGCGGAGGCGATTTGTCCCGATACGTTCGCGCCGACCGCGTGCATAAGTAAATGATTGGTCGAATCCTCTTTCACGCCTACCTTTTCCACGACGCGCGCCGCCATAGGGAACGCGGAAATACCCGCCGCGCCGATAAGCGGATTGATTTTTTCTTTAGAAAACAGATTCATAAGTTTTGCGCACATAACGCCGCCCACCGTGTCGAACACGAACGCAAACAAGCCGAGTACCATAATGATAAGGGTATTCACGGAAATAAACGCGTCCGCTTGCATTTGGAAAGAAATGGTGATGCCCAAAAGAAGGGTGATTATGTTCGAGAACGTCGTTTGCGCCGTTTCGGAAAGAGATTTCAACACGCCGCATTCGCGGAGCAAATTACCGAACATAAGCATACCCACGAGGGAGATGGATTCGGGTGCGATCAAGCCGGAAACGATCGTAACGATCACGGGGAACAAAATACGCATCAGGCGGGAAACCTGTTTCGCGTTGTATTTCATCTTGATCACACGTTCCTTTTTCGTCGTGCAAAGCTTCATAACGGCGGGCTGTACGATAGGCACGAGCGCCATATACGAATACGCCACGACGGTGATCGGACCGATCAGGGAGTTAAACGGATTGCCGCCGCCGAGCAGGGTGTTGGCGACGTGGATCGCCGTAGGTCCGTCCGCCGCGCCGATAATTCCGATAGAGGAAGCCGCGTCGAGAGGGAAACCGATCATAACGGCGAGGATAACGGTGATAAAGATACCGAGCTGCGCCGCGCCGCCCAAGATAAAGAGCTTGGGGTTGGAAAGCAACGGGCCGAAGTCGATCATACACCCGATCCCGATAAAGAGCAATAAGGGCATAGCCTCGCTCGCCGAGATCCCCACCTGAAAGAGGGAATTGATGATACCGTTATCTTTAATAACGGGGGAGAGGGGCAAATTGACGAGAATTGCGCCAAACCCCATAGGCAGGAGCAGGGCGGGTTCCATATCTTTCTTGATGGCAAGATAGATAAGAATACCGCCGATGATCCACATAGCGATCATTTTGGGGTTTTGCGCGATGGCTTCAAACCCCTCTAAGAGATATTCCATAAAAGCCTCCGTGTAAATATTTAACAATATAATTATAGAAAAAACGCAACGCGTTGTCAAGAGAAAAAGAAGGTCGATTATCTTAAAAAAGAAAATAAAAATAAAAAATACGGAAAAATCACGCAAAAACGCTTGCAAAAGCGCGAGAAATCATATATAATAATCAAGACTTCGAACGTTCCGCTGCCTTTTTGGGCGCGACGAGGAATCGCGCAGCGGGTTATGAACGTATCGTAAATAATGGAGGTAACGAGTCTAATGAAAGGGATCATTGAAGCGATCAACGCGGAAAATTTGAAAGCCGAAGTTCCTTCCTTCAACGTAGGTGACACCGTAAAAGTCGGGTTTAAGATCATCGAAGGCGGCAAGGAAAGAATCCAGAACTTCGAAGGCGTCGTCATCGCGAAGAAAAACGGTGGTATTTCCGAAACCTTCACCGTACGCCATATCTCTTACGGCGTCGGCGTAGAAAAAACCTATCCTCTTCATTCCCCGAAGATCGCGTCGATCACGGTCGTGAGAAAGGGTAAGGTCAGAAGAGCGAAGTTGTATTACCTGCGCGGTTTAACGGGTAAAGCGGCTAAGGTTAAAGAAAAGATTTAAAAAACCACCTCAAAGAGGTAAGAATGAGTTCGCCCAAAGTCAAAGGCGAACTTATTTTTTATACCCACTCGTAAAATACCGAAAAGTAAGCCAAATTCGGTTTACTTTTTTTTCGTTTTTTTGTACAATATAAGAAAAGAAAATTCAGCAAACTTTCCTTTTCGAAAGGAAGCGGGAGCTTTTTATGCGGATCAAAAACAAATTCACGATTTCCTTTATCATTCTCCTCGCGGTATTTTTTATCGCCCAGCTTTTTACCCTCGGTTCGTTGCGTTCCAGCGGTGAATCGCTGGAATATGCGAGCGGCAAAACGGTGATCTATAACGCAGAGATCAAAAGCGGTGAAAAACTCGACGATATTTATATCAAAGTCGGCTCGATTTACGCGGACTACGGCGCGGCGGCTACGGTCACGGTAAAGACGGGTACGAGCTCGTCCTCTACGGCTACGCCTTCCACCTCGTTCGGGTCGGTTTCGATCGCGAACGTATACGGCGAAGAGGGGCGCGTGGGCGCGAATTATAACTGGATCGCCGTCGCGACGGGCAAAGCCTTTTCCAGCGTAAAAAAGATTTCGTTGAGCGCGGATAAAAACTTGGAGCTTATCGAGATCGTCGCGTTCTCGGATAAAGGACATCGGGTGGCGTTGACGGTCGCGGATAACTCCGCTTTCAGCGCCGAGTCCGTGAATAAGACCCTCGACGCACAGGATTCCTTCCTGCTGGACAATTCCGCGAAAGCCAACTTCACGCAGGACGAGGGTTATACGATGACCGCCGTCCACACCGTGCTCGGCGGGAAAAAAATCGTGGAGGGGAGCGAATATAACCTGCATCCCGATTTCGGCGTTCTTTCGACTCTGTTCGTCGCGCCTTCGGTCGCGCTGTTCGGTGAAACTACTTTCGCGCTCCGCTTGCCTTCCCTTGTGGCGACGACGGTTGTGCTTGCATTCTTGGGGCTGCTCGGCACTTCTCTTTTCAAGGACGAAAAATACGGCTTTATCTTCGCGCTCGTATTCGCGCTCGGCGGTATGGCGACCTCGGTGGGAAGGCTCGGCGCACCGTACGCGTTCCTCGCGGCGTTGCTTCTCGGTAACTTATATTTTATGCACCGCTTCTATTCCAAAGGACTTTCCCGCAAAGCGGTCAAAGGCGCGAGCAATATTCTCCTTTCGGGGCTTTTCGCTTCGCTTGCGATCGCGCTCGACGCAACGGCGACCCTTCCCGTAGCGGGCGTGCTCGTTTTGTTCGGTTTCGGGTTAAGACGGCAACGCCTCGTCTATCGCTTAGAACTTGCAAACGCGGCGGGGAAGGAAGAAACCCGCACCGCGGAGGACGGCACGGAAGTTACCGTGAACCCTGCCGAAACCAAAGCCAAGCGCGATTATAGCTATAAATTGCGCGTGAGTATCGCCTTTGCCGCGATCGGGTTTATCGCCGTCGCGTTTTTGGTAAGCCTCATCACGGGCGTGATCGCCTACGGCGCTCTCGTGAAAGCGTACGACGATCCCGCTTCGCCAAAACTCAGTATTATCACGATTTTGTTCAAGGGCTTCGTTGATTCGGGCAAGGCGACGTCCGTCACCGAGTTTACCTCGGCAAACGCCTCGAATATCTTCTCGTGGTTCTTGCCTTTGAAGGCGGCGACGCTCTACGACGGCGTAACGCAGGTCGGCTCTTCGCAATATCTTGCGTGGAACGCGGCGTTCAATCCCGTTTTGTCCGCGTTGAGTTTGCTCGGCTTACTCTTCGCCACGGTGCGCGTGATTTTGGATTTTGTAAAAAAACGCACGGATAAAAGCGCTTTGCGCGTCCGTCGGGCTTATTTTATTCTCCTTGGCGGACTGCTTGCGACTTTGCTTTCCGCTTTGATCAGAGGGAACGTGAGCGCGATCTCGTCGCTTATCTTCCAAGTCTTTTATCTCGGCTTTATTCCGCTTGCATTGCTCGTGTTGCGCGGTAGCGAAAAGGGGAAGATCTCCCCTTCGGAACTCGTTTTTGCCGTTCTTATGCTCGGCGCGGCGGCGGTGTTCGCGCTTTCCTTGCCGAGCGTTTACGGGTACGCCGTATCCTCCTCGACGGCAAAACTCTTCGGTTGGACGAGTATCCTCTCCAACGGCTATTTCAGATAATATGCTAACCTTTTCCGCAAGAGTTGAACTTTTGCGGAATTTGCTTTTTACCAAAGGAGAATCCAAATGATAGCAAAAGTACAAAGTTACGCACTTTCGGGGCTGGAAGGTATCGCAGTCACGGTGGAAACGGACGTTTCCAAGGGGATACCGTCCTACGATATGGTCGGACTTCCCGACGCGGCTGTAAAAGAATCCAAAGAACGGGTGCGGAGCGCGATCAAAAACAGCGCGCTCGAATTCCCGCTCCACCGCGTCACCGTCAATTTTGCGCCCGCTTACGTGAAAAAAGAAGGCTCGGCGTTCGACCTTCCGATCGCCGTGAGCTTGTTGCTTGCCAACGGCGTTTTGGAGTGTGACACGGACGGGATCGTATTTTTTGGCGAACTCGCTTTAAACGGCGATCTGCGCCCCGTCACGGGCGTGTTGCCTTCGATCATTTCCGCACGCGATCAAGGCTTCAAAAACTTTATCGTGCCCAAGGGCAACGAGCGAGAAGCGGGCTTTATCCACGGCGTGAACGTATACGCGGCGGAGTCTTTAAAAGAAGTCGTCGATCACCTTTCGGGCTATAAAAAGATCGAGCCCACCGCGCCGTCCGATTTCGTCGTCGGCGGGGAAAAGGAAAACGCGAAAGACCTCTCCTTTATCAAAGGTCAGCCGATCGCAAAACGCGCGCTCGAAGTCGCGGTCGCAGGCGGTCACAATATCCTGTTCGTCGGGCCTCCGGGGAGCGGAAAAACGATGCTCGCCCGCGCCATACCCTCGGTGATGCCCGATATGAGCTTCGACGAAGCACTCGAAATCACAAAAATACATTCCGTCGCGGGGACGCTTGGGAAAGAGGGGATCGTCACCGAACGCCCTTTCCGTTCTCCGCACCACACGGCGACCACCGTTTCCCTGTGCGGCGGGGGAAGTCGGTCGGTACATCCCGGGGAAATCAGCTTAGCGCACGGCGGCGTGCTCTTTTTGGACGAATTGCCCGAATATAAGCGTTCGTCGCTCGAATCCTTGCGCCAACCCTTAGAGGACGGCGTGATCACGATCTCCCGCGCGGGCGGTACGGCTACGTATCCCGCTTCCTTTATGCTCTGCGCGAGTATGAACCCTTGCCCTTGCGGTCACTACGGCAGTAAAAAACGGCGCTGTACCTGTCTTCCCAACGATATCAGAAAATACCGCGCCCGCATTTCCGGACCCCTTCTCGACAGGATCGATATCCAAGTAGAGGTGGACGGCGTGGAATACTTGGATCTGCTTTCCGAAAAACGGGAAGAATCGAGCGCGGAGGTAAAGCTTCGCGCCGACCGAGCCAGACGCATACAGCGGGAACGCTTTGACGGCACGGCGGTAAAGACGAACGCGGAAATGGGGGAGAAGGAAACCAAGGCGTATTGCAAGCTCACCGCCGAATGCGAATTGATCTTAAAGACGGCGTTCGAGTCGTTGAACCTTTCCGCCCGCGCGCGTTCGCGTATTTTAAAGGTCGCGCGTACGATCGCGGATTTAGAGCTTTCCGAGGATATTCTTCCCGATCACCTCTACGAAGCGATCTCCTATCGCACTTACGGCGCAACTTTGTCGGTGACCGACTGATCGGAGGGAAGGAAAAATGAAACTTACACCTGAGGAAAAAGCCTATCTTTGGCTGAATTCCTTTCCGCTTGATTTAAAAGAGAAGCAAAAACTCCTGCTTTCGGCTGGAAATTCCGCCGATCTGGTCAGGAAATTTTCCGAATTTCGCCGTCTTTTGATTGATTTTCAAAAAGAAAGCGTATATAATACTATGCGGGAGACTTTAACGGACGGCGGCGCGTATTTCAGATCTCTCGTCGAAGAGCTTGAAAAACGGGGGATCATTCCCGTAACGCTCGCCTCGCCCGAGTATCCCGAAGAACTTAAAACGCTTCGCGACGCGCCTTTGGTCCTTTATGCAAAGGGCGAGCTCGGGTTATTGAGAGAACGCAAATTTACGGTCGTCGGTTCTCGGCGTACCCCGCCCGCCGCGATCAAGACGGGCACGGACATTTCGAAAGCGATTTCCAAGTCGTTTGCGATCGTCACGGGCTTTGCCGACGGCGGCGACGGCGCGGCGATCGAAGGCGGAATGCAAGCGGGAAAAGTCATCTGCGTGCTTGCAAGCGGGTTTTCCGCGCTTCCGCAGGGCAAACTCCCGCTTTTAAACGAAGTCGCGCAAAAAGGCTTATTGCTTTCGCCTTATCCTATGAAAACGGGCACGCGCGCGTTTTCTTACGAGTACCGAAACAAGATCTTAGCCGCGCTGGGCGAGGGCACGCTCGTGATTTCGGCGGGCGAAAAGAGCGGCGCGCTCATCACCGCAAAATACGCGAAAAAAGCGGGGAAACCGTTGTTTGCGCTTCCGTATTCTTTGGGAAACGCGTTGGGCGAGGGTTGCAACGCGCTCATTCAAGGCGGCGCGTATCTTACGCAAACGGCGGGAGATATTCTAAGCCGTTTCGGGTTGGAAACGGAGCGAAACGAACAGCCGATTCCGCCTTTATCCGAAGAAGAGGAGCGTGCGCTTAACGTTCTTCGCGAACGCTCGGAGTGGCATATCTCGGAGCTTTCCGAAAAAACGCAGATCCCCGTCTTCAAGCTGACGGCGATTTTATCCTCGCTCGAAGTCAAAGGACTCGTCGCAAAGATCGGCGGCAACCGCTACGAGCCCGTATGATCAAGTAAAAAAGTAAAGTTTATAGATAGAAAAAGGAACGAAGAATGGATTTAATTATCGTAGAATCGCCTTCCAAGGCAAAAACCATTTCCAAATACCTCAAAGGAAAATACCGCGTAGACGCTTCGGCGGGGCATATCCGCGACTTGCCCGTGCATACGCTCGGCGTGGATATCCGCAACAACTACGAGCCGAAATACGTCAATTCGGAAGGAAAAGAAGACGTTATCCGCCGTCTTGTGGACGCCACGAGAAAAGCGGACAGAGTGTATCTTGCCACCGACCCCGACAGAGAGGGCGAGGCGATCTCTTGGCATTTGCAAACGGTTTTGGGACTCGACGAAAACGGCGAAAACCGTATCGAGTTCAACGAAGTTTCGCCCCGCGCGATCGAGGCGGCGCTCAAAACCCCCCGTAAGATCAATTATAATCTCGTGGACGCGCAACAAGCCCGCCGCGTGCTCGATCGGCTCGTGGGATATAAGCTCTCCGATCTTTTGAACAGAAAAATAGAGGACACTTCCGCGAACGGAAGACGTTCCCTTTCGGGCGGTAGAGTACAGTCGGTAGCCCTCCGCTTGATCGTGGAAAGAGAACGGGAGATCACGGCGTTTAAGCCCGAAGAATACTGGAATTTAACGGCGGAGCTTCGCGACCTGCCGCAAAAATACGCTTCGTTCAAAGCACTACTCGAAAAGAAGGGCACGAAAAAATACAAGCCGTCGTCGGCGGAGGAAACGGAAAGCGTTTTATCCCAGCTCGCGCAAGGCAAATTCGTCGTATCGAAAGTAAAGAAAACGGTCGCAAAATCGCACGCGCCCGCGCCGTTCACGACCAGCTCTATGCAACAGGACGCGTCCACCAAACTCGGCTTCACCGCGCCCGAAACGATGACCCTCGCCCAGCACCTCTACGAAGGTATGGACACGGGCGACGGCGATCATTTGGCGTTTATCACGTATATGAGAACGGACTCCGTGCGCGTTTCCAAAGAAGCGCAAGCGAAGGCGCTCGATAAGATCCGCGAGGTCTACGGCGCGGAATACGCGCCCGAAAAGCCCAACTACTACGCTTCCAAAAAAGGCGCGCAGGACGCGCACGAAGCGGTGCGCCCGATCGATTTGGATATGACCCCCGACCGCGCGAAAAAATTGCTCGACAACAAGCACTATAAGCTGTATAAGCTCGTCTACGAGCGTTTCCTCGCCTCGCAGATGTCGGAAGCAAAATACAACAGCGCGCAAATGGAGATCGAAAATAACGGGTATATCTTCAAGGCGAGCGGAAAGGTCTTGCTGTTTGCGGGCTTCACGGCGGTGTATCAGGACAGTAAAAAAGAGGACGAGGACGGCGCGGAAAGCGCAAAGCTTTTGCCCGACTTAAAAGAAGGGGACGAAGTCAGCCTTCTTTCGATGCAAAAGGAACAAAAATTCACCAAGCCTCCCCTGCGCTATACCGACGCTTCCCTCGTCAAAGCGATGGAAGAAAAGGGGATCGGCAGACCCTCGACCTACGCTACGATCATTTCCAAGCTCAACCAGAAATACGTAAAAAAAGAAGGGAAGTATATGATCCCCGCGCCCGTGGCGTACGAGGTGGTGGATATGCTCGTAAGTTGCTTTAAAGACGTTATGGACGTCGGCTTTACGGCGGGTATGGAAACCAAGCTCGACGATATCGAAGAGGGCGGCGTGGATTGGCACGCGGTGATCGGGAATTTCTACCCCGGCTTTGAAAAGAACCTCAAAAACGCCTCGACTTACGGCGACGAGCTCACGCAGGAAGTGTGCGGAAAATGCGGACATTTTATGATCCGCCGAATCGGCAAATTCGGAAAATACCTCGCGTGCTCGAATTATCCCGAATGTCATAATATTTTAAGCGAAGCGGAAGAGAAGATCTCCGCCGTGCGCTGTCCTAAATGCGGGGAAAATATGGTGGAAAAGAACGGCAAGTTCGGAAAATTCCTCGCCTGTCCCAACTATCCCACCTGTAAATCCACCCTGCCGATGGAATCGGGCGAACCGCCCAAGCTCGTAGGGAAATGCCCCGAGTGCGGCGCGGCGATGACCGTCCGAAAATCCAAGCGCGGTAAGGAATATTACAGCTGTTCCAATTATCCCGACTGCAAGTTTATGAGCTGGGATATCCCTACGGGCGAGAAGTGCCCGACCTGCGGCGGCGCGCTCGTAAAAACCGCCCGCGGCGGCGTAAAATGCACGAATAAGGACTGCTCTTATCGCGTACGCCCGCCGAAGGAGGAAAATAAGAAAGCTCAACGCAACCCTGCCCCCTCGAAACCGGACGACGAAGCCCCGCTTTTAATGGAAGAACCCAAGTATACGGGCTACGACGACGAATGGACGGGATACTTCCCCGAAGGGTTTGAAGAATGAGAGAACCAAACGCAAAAGTCACCGTGATCGGCGGCGGGCTTGCGGGGAGCGAAGCGGCGTATTATCTGGCTTCGCACGGGATTCAAACGACGCTCGTCGAAATGAAGCCGAAAAAATTTACTCCCGCGCACGAAAGCGAGGGCTACGGCGAACTCGTCTGCTCGAATTCTTTAAAAAGCAACGACCCGTACTCCAACGCTTGCGGGCTGTTGAAAGAAGAAATGCGGCTTTTGGGCTCGCTCGTGATCGAGGCGGCGGATAAAACCAAAGTTCCCGCGGGCGCGGCGCTTGCCGTCGATCGGGAAAAATTTTCGGCGTATATCACCCAAAAGCTCCGTTCTTGTGCCAACCTTACCTTAAAAACGGAAGAAGTTCTTTCCCTGCCCGATCCGAAGGAAGGGGAATATGCGATCGTCGCGACGGGTCCGCTTACCTCCGAGCTGCTCTCAAAGGATATCCTTAAAAAGCTCGGCGGGGAATTGCATTTTTACGACGCTTCCGCGCCGATCGTGTCCGCGGACAGTATCGATACGTCCTGCGCTTTCACGGGCGACAGATACGGCAAAGGCACGGGCGACTATATCAACTGCCCGATGACGAAGGAAGAATACTACGCTTTCGTGGACGAGCTTTTAAAAGCCGAACGCGCGATGCTCCACGAGTTCGAAAAAGGGGAGATCTTCGAGGGGTGTATGCCGATCGAGGTAATGGCTTCCCGCGGTAGGGATACCCTTCGTTACGGCACGTTAAAGCCCGTCGGGCTGTTTGGCGAGGACGGCAAACGCCCGTTCGCGGTGTTACAGCTTCGGAAAGAAACGGAAAGCGGGGAAACGTATAACCTCGTGGGATTTCAAACGAATTTGAAATTTTCCGAACAAAAACGGGTGTTTTCAATGATCCCCGCCCTCAAAAACGCAGAGTTTTTACGCTACGGCGTAATGCACAGAAATACGTTTTTAAACTCGCCTTGCGTTTTAAATCGGAATTTTTCGTTTAAGAATAATAAACGCTTGTTTTTTGCGGGTCAGCTCACGGGCGTGGAAGGCTACGTCGAGAGCGCGTCAAGCGGGCTTACGGCGGCGATCGCGATCGCGGATAAGATTTTGGGTCGCGAGCCACTCGCGCTTGGCGACGATACGGTTACGGGCGCGCTCCAAACGCACGTGTCCACCCCGAATAAGGACTTTCAGCCTATGAACGCGAACTACGGAATTTTAACCCCGCTCGGCGTTCGGATACGGGATAAAAAGGAACGCTACCGCGCTCTTTCCGAGCGCGCGCTCCAAGCGGTGAAAACCGCGCTTGAAACGCAAAAACAACGGACGACAAAAGAGTCTAAGGAGTAAAATAATATGGAATTTCGCGGCACGACGATTTGTGCGGTAAAAAGAAACGGCGTCACCGCTATCGCGGGCGACGGACAGGTGACGATGGGTGA
This sequence comes from Clostridia bacterium, assembly GCA_017471945.1. Lineage (GTDB taxonomy): Bacteria > Bacillota > Clostridia > Christensenellales > Borkfalkiaceae > Scatosoma. The sequence continues at coordinate 27,927 of JAFURH010000004.1, forward strand.
ATCGGTCATCTTTAAAAACACGGCGGTCAAGGTGCGCCGTATCTACGGCGGCAAGGTGATCTTGGGCTTTGCGGGCTCGGTCACCGACGCGTTCGCGCTCACCGAACGCTTCGAGGGTATGCTCAATAAATTCGCGGGCAACTTAATGCGCTCGGCGGTGGAGCTTGCCGATCTTTGGCGCAACGACAAGGTAGGCAGAAAGCTCGACGCGATGATGATCACCGCCGACGAAAACACGTTGTTGATCCTTTCGGGCACGGGCGAAGTCATCGAGCCCGACGAAGGGGTGTGCGCGATCGGGAGCGGGGGCAATTACGCGCTCGCGGCGGCGCGCGCGCTCATTCAGGAAACCGACTACGGCGCGGAAACGATCGCGAAAAAGGCGCTTAAAATCGCTTCGGAAATTTGCGTGTTCACCAACGACAATATCCGTTCGGAAACGGTCGGCGAAGAAACGCCCGAAAAGAAATCGGCGAAAAAACCCGCCAAGAAATCGGCAAAGGAGGCGCAGGAATGAATTTATCTCCCAAGCAGATCGTAAATCAGCTCGATAAATATATCATCGGTCAAAGCGACGCGAAAAAAGCCGTCGCGATCGCGCTCAGAAACCGTTATAGAAGAGCGCAACTCCCCTCGGAAGTCCGCGAGGAGATCACCCCGAAAAATATCATTATGAAAGGTCCGACGGGGGTCGGCAAAACGGAAATTGCCCGTCGGCTTGCCAAGCTCGTGCGCGCACCGTTCGTCAAAGTGGAAGCCACCAAATATACCGAGGTCGGCTACGTGGGGAAAGACGTGGAAGGAATGGTCCGCGATCTTGCGGAATGCTCCTATCGCTTAGTCAAAGCGGAAAAGGAAGAAGAGGTAAAAACCAAAGCGACCAAGGCGGCGGAAAAGCGTATCTTAAAAATCCTCGCGGAGGCGAAAAAAGAGGAAAAAGGCGACCTTGCCAAAGAGGTATTCGAAGGCAACCTTCTCGAAAATTTCCGCAAGGGAGCGTACGATAATTTCCCGATCGAGATCGAGGTCACGGACGTTCCGCAGGCGATGGAGCTCGTCCCCGGCGGCGCGGCGATCTCTATCGGCAACATTTTCGGCGATATGTTCCAGCACAAAAAGAAAAAACGCCGTATGTCCGTAAAAGAAGCCTTCGAGGTCGCGCTTACGGAAGAAGCGGATAAGCTCGTGGACGAGGACGCCGTGAAAGACGAAGCCCTCCGCAGAGCGGAAAACGAAGGCATTATCTTTATCGACGAGATCGACAAGATCGCGGGCAAAGGCAACCGCGGCGGCGCGGACGTATCGAGGGAAGGGGTGCAAAGGGATATTCTCCCCATCGTCGAGGGCTGCACGGTCGTCACCAAATACGGTCCGATCAAAACGGACTTTATCCTCTTTATCGCGGCGGGCGCGTTCCACGTGGCGGCGGTAGAGGATCTCATTCCCGAACTGCAAGGCAGATTCCCCGTTTCGGTGGAGCTCAAAAGCTTGACCAAAGAGGATTTCGTGAAAATCCTCACGGAAACGGAAAACTCCCTCGTGTTCCAGTATAGCACCCTTTTAAGAGTGGATAATATCGACCTTCAATTCGACGAAGGCGCGATCGAGCGGATCGCGGAAGTGTCCGTCGAGCTCAACGCGACGAGCGAGGATATCGGCGCGCGCCGTCTGCATACGGTAATGGAATATCTTTTAGAAGACATTTCCTTCAACGCGGGCGGGGATTATCCCTTGTTTACGCTGAATATCGGCAAAAAATACGTGGACGAACACCTCGCCAAGCTCACGGGCGACAGAAACCTCAAAAAATACGTTTTATAAAACGGGAAAAACCAAAAGGATAAAAAAATGATCAACATACCCAAAGGCACGAAAGACGTTCTGCCTTCCGAATCTTATAAATGGCAATACGTGGAATCGGTCGCTCGCGAGCTTGCGAGCCTCTTTAACGCGAAAGAAATTCGCACGCCCACCTTCGAACACACCGAGCTTTTCTCCCGCGGCGTAGGCGACACGACGGATATCGTCACGAAGGAAATGTATACCTTCCTCGACAAAGGCAACCGCTCGATCACCTTAAAGCCCGAAGGTACGGCGGGCGCGGGTCGCGCGTTTATCGAAAACGGCTTGATCGGCGGCGTTTTGCCCGCGAAAATGTTCTATATCACGCCCGCGTTTCGCTACGAACGCCCGCAGGCGGGAAGACTTCGCGAGTTTCACCAGTTCGGCGTGGAAGTGTTCGGCGCGAGCGGCGCGGATACCGACGCGGAAACGATTATGCTCGCGGATTCGTTGCTCAAAAAGCTGGGGCTCAGCGTGAAGCTTTTTATCAACTCGATCGGCTGTCCGACCTGTCGCGCGGCGTATAACAAAGCGCTCAAAGACTTTTTCGCGGCGCATTTAGACGAGCTTTGCTTCGATTGCAAATCCCGTTTCGAGAAAAACCCGCTTCGCCTTCTCGATTGTAAGGAAGAAGGTTGCAAAAAGATCAATTCGGGCGCGCCGAGTATTCTCGATTATTTGTGCGAGGATTGCTCCGCGCACTTCGAAGCACTCAAAGAATTTCTCACCCTCGCGGGCATTTCCTACGAGATCAACCCCCGTATCGTGCGCGGCTTGGACTACTATACCCGCACCGTGTTCGAGTTCGTTTCGGACTCTATCGGCGCGCAAGGCACGGTCTGCGGCGGCGGCAGATACGACGGACTTATCAAACAGCTCGGCGGGAACGATTGCCCCGCGGTCGGTTTTGCGGCGGGGATCGAGCGGCTTTTGATGGTAATGGAGGCTTCGGGCGTGCAGATCCCTCAACCCGCGCCCGTCAAGGTCTATCTTGCGGGAATGAACGACGAATGTCGCAAAAAAGCCTTCGAGCTCGCGGCAACGCTGAGAAAGAACGGCGTGATCGCGGAAACCGATCATATGAACCGTTCGATCAAAGCGCAGTTTAAGTACGCGGACAAGCTTGGCGCTGAGTTCGTGGCGGTGATCGGGGAAAGCGAGCTTTCAGAAGGGGCGTTTAATCTTAAAAATATGTCCACGGGCGAAAGCGAAAAAGTGTCTTTTGCATCCGCGGTCGAATATTTTTCGAAATAAACTCAAAGAATAAAGAAAGGAGGAAAAAAGACTATGGTAAAATACGTAAACGGCAAAGAACTCGAAGAGCTTTTGGAAAGCTCGGGCAAAACGGTTTTCTGCGATTTCTGGGCGAGTTGGTGCGGCCCTTGCAGAATGTTAGCGCCCGTCTACGAGGACGTATCGGATAAATACGAGGACAAAGCGGTATTCGTCAAGCTCGACGTAGACGAAAGCGAGGATGCGGCAATGAAATATTCGATCACTTCGATCCCGAACATTATCGCGTTCAAGAACGGCAAGCCCGCGGCGAACAACTTAGGCTTCGTGCCTCAGTCCGCCCTCGAAAACTTCGTAGAAGAAAACCTTTAAGCAGGATAGGAAGTCCAGAAACTCAGTTTCTGGTGGGGTGCAGGGGCAACGCCCCGCGCATTATCGGACTTTAAAAAGGAAAACGCAGTTTTCCGCCTTTTCGTGGCGTAGCCACGCATTAAGGGGCAACGCCCCGCAATAAAGTACCCAAAATAAGCAACCGATAGGTTGCGCCCTTCGCCGTGAGGCGATTACGCGGCGTTGCCGCGGAAACGAACAGGCTAATAAAAAACGAAAGGACTCGGAATTTTCCGAGCCCTTTGTTCGTATAAAGAAAAACCGATTGAAAATTATTGACAACCTTTCAAAAAAATGCTAAAATAAAAATGCGACACAATTAAATAAAAATTTTTTCAACGAATATACTTCTAGTGGTAGGAGTGTATCTTTTCGCGTTAAAATTTTCGTTGAAAGAATCTGAAAAGTTTAATTGTGTCGCAGCAAAGCGAGAGGAGCATTTTTACGGATGTCGTTTCGTTTTGCGGAGCGACATTTTTTATTTTTAAGGAGGTTTTCTATGAGAAAACGCAAAGTATTTCAATTGTTACTGTCGGTCGGTACGCTCACGTGCTGTTTCTTCGGTTTTACGGCGTGTGAAACTTCTAAAGAGCCGCATACGCACGTTTACGATCAACAAACGGTACGCGAAGAATATCTTTCCTCTTTGGCGACCTGTACGGAAAAAGCGGTCTACTATACGTCCTGTTCGTGCGGCGAACACGGAGAAGAAACGTTTGAGGACGGAGAACCGCTCGGGCATACGGGCGGCGAAGCGACCTGCCAGGAAAAAGCCGTCTGTACCCGTTGTGAGAACGCGTACGGCGAATACGCAAACCATAATTTTGACGAGGAATGGAGTGTAAACGACGAAAAGCATTGGCGGGAGTGCGTAACTTCGGAGTGCAACGAACGCGCCGAAGAACAAATACATACTTATACGAACGGAAGTTGTATTTGCGGAAAGCAAGAGCCGATCTTCGATACGCATAGCGTAACGGCAAAAGAGTGGTCGGACGCTTTTGCGTTTGAAAACGTGACGATGGAAAATTATCGCCTCGTAGAAAATCAAAAGATTTTGACGATGGAGATATTGTTGGACGGCGAGAACGGCTTATTGATCGTAGACGGTATGAAAGTACCTATGGACGGGTACGCCGCCGCAATGCGTTTGACCTATAATTTTTCCTCTTGCTACGCTACTGCGACTTACGCCGACGGAAAATACGCCGTCGAGAGGTTCGACGTGTACGGAGACGGGAGTTACGTTTATGAAAACGCTTTATTGAGTTTTGATAACGGAAAATTACTCGGCATAGAAGCAACGGTCAAAGAAGAGGTCGTGGAATACGACGACGATTTCAACGAAATAGGCACGACGACGGAAACGTATTCGGCTGTTATCGAGTTTAAAGACTACGGAACGACGGAGCTTACTTATCAGAACGGTCCTTTAACGCAAGCGGAGTGGGAAAGCGCGTTTGCCGACGATAAATTTACGGACGTCGTAATCTCAGTGACGGACGAAGAGGGAACGAGTACGATCTGGCACGACGGCGCAAAGGAAAAATTTTCCACGACCAGCGTTCCGACTGCCGCGTTGTATTTGGTGGACGGAATTTGGTATTGGTACGGTACGGTCGTTGTAGAGAATTCCGTTACGCATTACGAAAGATCAGATTTTACGAGCGATCTGCCTTACGATTCGTTCGTCGCGGCGTTCGATCAAATGTTTGCGCTATTAAAAGTTTCTTATGCTACTATGACTTATGATACCGAAAGCGGGGAATATCAATGGTTTGACGAAAACGGCGGATTCAGCGTAAAGATCGAAAACGGCAAGCTGACGAGTATCACGCAAACGTTTATAACGCAAGAAGGAACGACTACGAAGCTTTGGCAATTTTCAAACTACGGAGTAACGACGGTTTCCGTGCCGTTTACTCCTTCGGTTTCCTGTACTTGTCAAATTTGCCAAGCGAACGCTACGAACGGGTAAGGAGAAGGCGTATGAAAAAATTTTTAATTAAAATCTTTTTGATTTTTGCGTGTTTCGTTTTTCCGTTCGGCGGTTGTTTCGGAAACGGCGGTAAGGACGTGGAAGTACTCGTCGTTCACGCAACGAAAAGCGAAGTACTCTCCTTCAACACCGACGCATACGCATCCCAATTAAAGGTGCAACCCGAATATAAAGAAGGGAAAATCCTTTTGGGTTATTACGATACGAAAACGGACGAAGGAAAGATGTATTTCGATTTTCTCGGCAAATGCACGACGAACGGTTGGGACGAGGAGTATCCCGATACTTTATACGCCGTATACGCACAGGCCGAAGATATTTTCCTCTATACTCCACAGATCAAATACGACGAAACGCCGTATAATCCAAGCTATAAATGGAGCGGAGGCTTTACAGAGTTTTACTTCGCCGATTTTTCGGAAGCCTCCATACAGGCTTTAAAAGGCGACGACGAATATACGGTCGGATATGCGAACGCCGCGAGGCAGATCTATTCCAATCCGAATACGCAAGTAACGGTTACGATGTCGTTTTCTTGTAAGCAGATTTGCGAATGTTGTGCGTTGAAGCTCAAATACAAGGTCAAGATAGGGGATGAGAGTTTCGAAGAAAAGCAAGTTTCTTTGTCTAACGAATGGCAAACGTTTTCCTTTTCTACACGAGTGTTTGCAAAACAACTTAAGGGCAACGGAGTGGAAAAAGGGTATATTTCTCTTTTAACGAATCCGGCGAGTCAACCGCATTTGAGCGAGCTGTATTCGGTGAAAAATATCTCTTATACGATCGGAAACGCAGAATAAGAAAAACGTAAAAACCCGACGGCTTACGCCGTCGGGCAATTTATTTTCAGCCTGCTTTTTTGTGAGAAAAGGAGGGTGGCTGACTGATTAAATTAATAATTTTCCGCTCTTACTTGGAAATACGCCTGCGGATGGCTGCAAACGGGGCAGATCTCAGGTGCGCTCTTGCCTACTACGATATGTCCGCAGTTGGAGCATTGCCAAACCGCGTCGCCGTCCTTGGAGAACACGAGCTTGTTCTGCACGTTCGAAAGAAGCTTTTTATATCTTTCTTCGTGTTCTTTCTCGATCGCCGCAACGCCGTCGAAAAGATCTGCGATCTCGTCGAAGCCTTCTTCTCTCGCCGTCTTGGCAAATCCCGCGTACATATCCGTCCATTCGTAGTTTTCGCCTTCCGCCGCCGCTTTCAAATTCTCGTCCGTCGAACCGATCGCGCCGCCGTTTAACAGCTTAAACCAGATCTTCGCGTGTTCTTGCTCGTTCTTTGCGGTCTCTTCGAAAATCGCCGCGATCTGCACGTATCCTTCCTTTCTCGCCTTGCTTGCGAAATAGGTGTACTTGTTTCTCGCCTGCGATTCACCCGCGAACGCTTCCCAAAGGTTGGCTTCCGTCTTCGTTCCCTTCAAAGGGTTGATTTCTTCAAATACGCCTACTTGCTTGCACTTAGGGCAAGCCTCGGGAGCAACGTCGCCAACGTGTACGTAACCGCAAACCTTACAAACAAATTTCTTCATAACTCTTTACCTCTTTTATCGATTTTTTTGTTGTTGAAAATCAATCTTATTAGGACTAAGTTTCATTAACTGATTTAATTATAATATAAAAAAATATATTTGTCAACGGTTTTGAATAAAAAAATTAAAAAATTTTTCCAAATTTTCATAATTCGTTAATATTTTAACAATAAACCCCGTTTATAATAGAAAAAAAGAGAAAAACCGACAAAAAAAGACGAAAAGAGCGGCTTCCTTATTATTATAATGCAAGGAAGTAGATCGCGGGAGAGAACAGTGAAAAAATTCAGCCAAAGAAAAAGAGAAAAAATAGAACGCACGGTTGCAAACGACAGAAGTTATAAACTCGTCGTCTACAACCGCTTTTTCGTGTTTGCCATTTCCGTACTCGTACAGATCACCTCGTACGTGCTGTTATTATTCGTGCTCGACGAGGCTTCGAGCGCGATCGTTCGGGGTTTGTTCAGTATCGCGTCGATCATTTTCGTCGTATATATTATCAATAAGCACGACCGTTTGACGGGCAAGCTTCCCTGGATCATTTTGATCTTGATTTTTCCGTTCGTCGGGATCATAATGTATTTATCTTTCGGCGAGGGGAAGCCCACGCGAAAAATGCACGCGAAGATTCAAGCGGCAAAAGAGCTCAGAAAAGATCTGCTCGCGCAAAGCGCGGAAGCGACGAACGCGGTGGCGGAAGGACCGAGGAACTTGGCGGTGTCCAATTATCTCACCACGGTGGCAGGGTATCCCGCTTACGCGGACGGAACGGTGGAGTATTACCCGACGGGGGAACAGACTTTTGAGGGGATCAAAACCGCGCTTCGCTCTGCCGAGAAGTTTATTTTAATGGAATATTTTATTCTTTCCGGCGGAGAGCTTTGGAAAGAACTCAGGACGATCTTGCTCGAAAAAGCCGAACGAGGCGTGAAAATTTTTATTCTCTACGACGATTTCGGAAGTCTGTTTTCTTTGCCTCCAAAATATGCGAAATATCTCGAATCGATGCACCCGAATATCAAGTGTCACGCCTTCAATCGGGTGATACCCGTCTTTGCACTCCGTTTAAATAACCGCGACCACAGAAAGATCCTCGTCGTAGACGGCAAAGTCGCGTTTACGGGCGGGGTGAATATCGCGGACGAGTACGTGGGCAAAAAGATCCGTTTCGGGTATTGGAAAGATTCGGGGATCAAGATCACGGGCAGCGCGGTCAACTCGTTCACGGCAATGTTTTTGGATTTATGGAACGCGTTCTGCAAAGAAAAAGAAGACCCGAAAGAATATATGCTCGTGCAAAAAGGCGCGCCCACGTCCGCGATCATTCAACCGTACGACGACTCTCCGCTCGATAAGATCTCGGCGGGCGAAGCGGTGTATAGCGACCTTATCAACGGCGCGAAAAAACGGGTGTGGATCTTCACGCCGTATCTGATCTTAGACGATTATATGCGCGCCGCGCTCTGTCACGCGTCTTTGCGCGGGGTAGACGTGCGGATCGTGACCCCGGGGATACCCGATAAAAAGATCAGTTACCGCTTGACTCGCGCGAACTACGAGTTACTTTTGGAATCGGGGGTAAAGATCTACGAATACACGCCGGGATTTATCCACTCGAAAAGTATGCTTTGCGACGACGAAGCAGCGGTGGTGGGCACGATCAACCTCGATTATCGGAGCTTATACCACCACTTCGAAAACGCGGTGTTATTTTCCGATAGGGCGGCGTTAAAAGCTTTGGAGCGGGACTGTGAAGAAACGTTCGCGGTATCCCGACTTTGCAGTTTGGACAACCCCAAACGCGGCGTAGTGGGCAGGTTTTTCGACGCGATCTTACGTCTGTTCGAAACGCTGTTTTAGAAAAAGGAAGTCAAGAAACTCAGTTTCTTGCGGATTGTAAAGGCAGAGCCTTTACGACCCTCTGTCAAGAGCCGCCGTTAGGCGGGAAAAGACCCATAAAAGAAAAGCGCAAGCTTTTCGTCCCCGCGGCTATGCCGCGTGATCGCCTCACGGCGAAGGGCGCAAAACTGCGTTTTGCTTACTTTAGGCATTCTGTTGCGAGGGCTCTGCCCTCGGACTCCCGCGAGGGGATTATCCCCCGACCCTATATTTTTTGCAGGTGGAGCGTTTTGCGCTTCACTTTTATTTTACGAAAAGTTTCTTATTTCCCGTTTAAGAAAAAACGCAAAGGTTTAAAAATATAATGAAAAACAAACCATAAAAAAGGAGACAAAACTATGGACGCAAAAAAATTTACGGAAAAGACCGTACAAGCATTACAAGACGCGCAATCGTTAGCGAGTGAGTACGGCAATCAGGCGATCGAGCAGCTCCACCTCCTTCACGCTCTGTTAAAAAGCGAAGAGGGGCTGATCTTCACGCTTTTGAAAAAAATGCAAAAAGACCCCGCCGCGATCAGATCGGACGCGGAAAAGGAAATTTCCCGACTCCCCAAAGTACAAGGCGGGGAGAAATACCTCTCGCAAAAGCTTGGAGAAGTTTTTTCCAAAGCCGAAACGAAAATGACGGAAATGGGAGATTCGTATCTTTCCGTCGAGCACCTGTTTTTAGGGCTTTTGCAAGCCCCCGACGAAGCGATCAAAAAGCTGTTTAAAAAATATTCCATCGAAGAAAACGCCTTTTTATCCGCGCTTTCTTCCGTTCGCGGTCACCAAAGAGTCACGAGTGAAAACCCCGAGGAAACCTACGACGTTTTGAATAAATACGGCGTAGACCTCGTTGAAAAAGCCCGCGCGCAAAAGATCGACCCCGTGATCGGCAGAGACGAGGAGATCAGAAACGTCGTGCGCATCCTTTCGAGAAAGACGAAAAACAACCCCGTTCTGATCGGGGAAGCGGGGGTCGGCAAAACGGCGATCGCGGAAGGACTCGCCATTCGTATTATGCGCGGCGACGTACCCGATTCTTTAAAGGATCGTAAAGTATTTTCCCTTGATATCGGCGCGTTGATCGCGGGCGCAAAGTTCCGCGGCGAGTTCGAAGAACGCTTGAAAGCGGTGCTTTCCGAAGTCAAAAAGAGCGACGGCGGGATCATACTCTTTATTGACGAGCTTCACTTGATCGTCGGCGCGGGGAAAACGGACGGCGCGATGGACGCGGGCAACCTGTTAAAGCCTATGCTCGCCCGCGGGGAGCTGCATTGTATCGGCGCGACCACGCTCGACGAATACAGAAAATATATCGAAAAAGACCCTGCGCTCGAACGCCGTTTTCAACCCGTGCTCGTGGCGGAACCGACGGTGGAGGACACCATTTCCATTCTCCGCGGCTTGAAGGAACGCTACGAAGTCTATCACGGCGTAAAGATACAAGACGGCGCGTTGATCGCGGCGGCGACCCTTTCCAATCGCTATATCACGGACAGATTTTTGCCCGATAAAGCTATCGATCTCGTAGACGAGGCGTGCGCGCTCATTAAGACGGAAATGCAGTCTATGCCCTCGGAAATGGACGAGATCGCGCGCAGGATAATGCAGCTCGAAATCGAAGAAAACGCTTTAAAAAAGGAAACGGACTCCCTTTCAAAATCGCATTTAAGCGACATTCAAAAAGAGCTTTCCGAATACCGCGCAAGCTACGCGGAAATGAAAGGCAAATGGGAGAACGAGAAACATTCCATCAATAAAGTGCAAAAGCTCCGCGAAGAGCTGGAAGCGGCGAATGCTCAGCTCGAAAAGGCGCAAAGGGAATACGACCTCGAAAACGCTTCCCGCCTTCAATACGGCAAAATCCCCGAACTCAAAAAGCAGCTCGAAACGCTCGAAAAAACGGCTTCGACGGGGGCAGGTACGCCTTCAAATGAAAATTCGTTGCTCCGCGACCGCGTGACGGAGGAGGAAATTTCCCGTATCGTGGCGCGTTGGACGGGGATTCCCGTTTCCAAGCTCGTCGAAGGGGAAAGGGAAAAGCTTTTGCGCTTAGGAGAAACCCTTCGCGCCCGCGTGATCGGGCAGAACGAAGCGGTGGAAGCCGTCGCAAACGCCATTTTGCGCTCCCGCGCGGGGATCGCCGACCCCGATCGCCCGATCGGTTCGTTCCTGTTCTTAGGTCCTACGGGCGTAGGCAAAACGGAGCTTGCCAAAACGCTCACCCAATCGCTGTTCGACGACGAGAAAAATATGGTGCGTATCGATATGAGCGAATATATGGAAAAATACTCGGTATCCCGCTTGATCGGCGCGCCTCCCGGATACGTCGGCTACGACGAGGGCGGACAACTCACGGAAGCGGTCAGGAGAAAGCCCTATTCGGTGGTGCTGTTCGACGAGGTGGAAAAAGCCCACCCCGACGTGTTCAACGTGCTCTTACAAGTCCTCGACGACGGCAGGATCACCGACGGGCAGGGCAGAACGGTGGACTTTAAAAACACCGTGATCATTCTTACCTCGAATCTTGGCTCGGCTTCCATTTTGGAAGGGATCGACGAAAACGGCGAGATCTCCGCGGAGGCGAAAGGGGAAGTGGAGAAGCTTTTAAAAGCCTCTTTTAGACCCGAATTTTTGAACCGACTCGACGAGATCGCGTTCTTTAAACCGCTCACCAAAGAGGGGATCAAAAAGATCGTAGAGCTTCTCGTTTCCGACCTGAAAGAACGCCTCGCGGAAAAGCAGATCACGCTCGTGTTGACCGATTCGGCGATCGAGTATATCGCGGCGCAGGGCTACGACCCCGTGTTCGGCGCGCGGCCTTTAAAGCGCTATATCCAACGCGCTTTGGAAACGATGCTCGCAAAACGCCTTTTATCGGGCGAAGTGAAAGCGGGCGCGACCCTCACGGTCACGGCGAACGACGACGGTTTGGCGGTATCGTAAAATACGCAAAAGTTTCCCTTGCGGGCGCGCTCTACGCCCGCAGGGGATTTTCATAGAATGAAAATTTCGTGAAAGTAAAAAAATCCCTTTTTAAACGCTTGACATTAAGAATAGTCCGTTTTATAATGAAAAAGTCAAACGGGGCGAAAAGCTCCTTATTTTGCTTTTTGATAAAAACCAAGCTCAAAGAGAGGAAAATATATGGTAAAAACTCTTTTAAAAAGCGTGCGGCAATATAAAAAACCGTCGCTCGTCACGCCCGTGTTTATGGCGATCGAGGCGTTTTGCGAATGTCTGATCCCGTTTTTTATGGCGAAAATGATCAGCGAACAGGTGCTTAGCGAAAGCGGCGCGATGACGCATATTTTAACGTACGGCGGGATCTTGCTTCTGCTCGCGGCGTTTTCGATCACGAGCGGGGTGCTCGCAGGAAGATTCGCCGCCACGGCGAGCTGCGGATTCGCCGCAAACCTTCGCCACGACCTGTTTTATAAGGTGCAGAAATTTTCCTTTTCCAACGTGGATAAATTCTCTACCTCCTCCCTCGTCACGCGCTTGACGACGGACGTCACCAACGTGCAAAATTCCTATCAAATGTGCCTGCGAATCGCCATTCGCGTGCCCTTGCAGTTTATTTTCGCGATCATAATGAGCTTCACGATCAACCCGAGCCTCGCTTGGATCTTCGTGGTGATCATTCCTATTCTCGTGTTCTTCCTGCTTTCGATTATGCGCTACGTAATGCCCTTCTTCCGCCGTATTTTCAAAAAATACGACGCTCTCAACAATTCCGTACAGGAAAACGTAGGCGGGATCCGCGTGGTGAAATCCTTCGTGCGCGAAGATTACGAAACGGAAAAATTCGATAAAGCGGCGACGGAGGTTAAAAACGACTTCACGCGCGCGGAAAAGATCCTCGCGCTCAACAACCCGATAATGACCCTGTTTATCAACTTCGCGGCGGTGTTTATCGCCTACCTCGGCGCAAAACAGATCGTAAAATCGGGTACGCTCGGCGGCGATTTCACACCTACCGAACTCTCCGCGCTCATCACCTACGGCGTGCAGATCTTATCTTGCTGTATGATGTTCTCGATGGTGTTCGTAATGATCACGATGTCGCTGGAATCGGGCCGCCGTATCAGCGAAGTTTTGGAACAAGAATCCGACCTCGTAAGCCCCGAAAACGGGGTGAAGGAAGTCAAGGACGGCTCGGTGCGTTTTGAAAACGTCAACTTTAAATACTCCGCAAAAGCCAATAAATACGCACTTTCGGATATCGATCTCGATATCAAATCGGGGGAAACCGTCGGGATCTTAGGCGGCACGGGTTCGTCGAAAACCACCCTCGTGCAAATGATTCCCCGCCTTTACGACGCGACGGACGGAGAAGTGTACGTCGGCGGGGTGAACGTGAAGGACTACGATTTGGAAACCCTTCGAAAGGAAGTGGCGGTCGTGCTTCAAAAGAACGTGTTATTCTCGGGTACGATCAAAGAAAATTTGCGTTGGGGCGACGAAACGGCGAGCGACGAGGAACTTGAACGCGTTTGCAAGCTCGCGCAAGCGGACGAATTTATCCGCTCTTTCCCCGACGGTTACGACACTTATATAGAGCAAGGCGGCACGAACGTTTCGGGCGGACAGAAACAACGCCTTTGTATCGCCCGTGCGTTGCTCAGAAAACCCAAGGTTTTGATCCTCGACGACTCGACGAGCGCGGTGGATACCAAAACGGACGCGTTGATCAGAAAGGCGTTTGCCGAGGAGATTCCCGACACGACGAAGATCATTATCGCCCAGCGCGTAGCTTCCGTCGAAAACGCGGATAAGATCGTCGTGCTCGATTGCGGAAAGATCGTAGAAGCGGGCACGCACGCAGAGCTTTTGAAAAAGGGCGGGATCTATCGCGAGATCTACGAAGCGCAAACCAAAGGCAAGAACGAAGAAAAAGGGGGTAACGACTGATGGCAGAAGCGAGAAGAAAACCCATTCCGCCTATGCGCGGTCGCGGTATGCCCGTTCCTAAAGGCGCGATTAAAAAAGGAACGCTGCCCCGCTTATTGAAAACGGTTTTTAAATACTATAAATGGCAACTTTTGATCGTACTCGTGTGCATCGTGGTCAACTCCTTTGGCAGTCTGGTTTCGTCGCTGTTTATCCAATCGATCATCGACGACGTGATCACTCCGGGCGTAACGGTAGGCTACGGAGCGGTTTCGGCAAAGCTTTTGGGGGTCGTAATCACGATGGCGGGAATTTACCTCGTCGTGGTCGTCGCGGGCTTTTTCTGGCACAGAATAATGGCAACGATCACGCAGGGTATGCTCTATCACCTTCGTACGGATATGTTCGCGAAAATGCAGACTTTGCCTATTAAATATTTCGATACCCACGCCCACGGCGAAATTATGAGTACCTATACGAACGACACCGACGCCACCCGTCAGCTGATCGGGCAGAGCTTACCTACGTTGCTCAGCAGCTCGATCACGCTGATCGTATCCATCGGCTTTATGATCTGGAACAGCCTTTGGCTGTTTGCCGTGGTACTCGTATGCACGGTGGCGATGGGGCTCGTGGTAAAAATTATCGGCGGGAACAGCGCGAAATATATGGTGGCGCAACAGCACTCTCTCGCGGCGGAGGAAGGCTTCGTCGAAGAGATGATGAAAGGTCAGAAAGTCGTGAAGGTCTTCACGCACGAGGAGCGCGCGAAAGAGGATTTCGATAAGCTCAATCAAAAGCTTTATAACGACAGCCGCCGCGCGCACGTTTTCGGCAATATTTTAGGCCCGATCCTCGGAAATATCGGGAATTTCACCTACGTGCTTTTGGCGATCGTCGGCGGGCTTTTATATACCTTCGAGGCGACCAACGTAGGGATCGGCAGTATCTTTTTCGGCGCAAAAACGCTTTCCATCGGCACGATCGTGGCGTTCCTCGGAATGTCGAGAAACTTCACGCAGATCGTCAATCAAATGTCCCAGCAGATCTCGATGATCGCGATGGGGCTTGCGGGCGCGAGCCGCGTGTTCACGTTGATGGACGAAGCGCCCGAGCAGGACGAAGGCTACGTCACGCTCGTGAACGCGAAAAAGGACGAAAACGGCAATATCACGGAAACGCCCGAGCACACGGGGCTGTGGGCTTGGAAACATTATCATAAAGCGGACGGCACGACCACCTACACCGAGCTCAAAGGCGAGCTCGTGATGGATATGGTAGACTTTTCGTACGTTCCCGAAAAACAGGTGCTTTCCGACGTTTCGCTGTACGCAAAGCCCGGTCAGCAGATCGCCTTCGTCGGCGCGACGGGCGCGGGAAAAACGACGGTCACCAACCTTATCAACCGTTTCTACGATATCGAGGACGGCAAGATCCGTTACGACGGTATCAATATCAACAAAATCAAAAAGAGCGACCTTCGCCGTTCGCTGGGGATCGTGTTACAGGATACCAACCTTTTCACGGGCACGGTAATGGAAAATATCCGCTACGGCAGATTGGAAGCGACGGACGAGGAATGTATCGAAGCCGCGAAGCTCGCGAACGCGCACGATTTTATCACGCGTTTGCCCGAGGGGTACGACACGATGCTCCAAAACAACGGCGCGAACCTCTCGCAAGGTCAACGCCAGCTCTTATCGATCGCCCGCGCGGCGGTCGCGGACGCGCCCGCAATGATCCTCGACGAAGCGACCTCTTCGATCGACACTCGAACGGAAGCATTGGTGCAAGACGGTATGGATAAGCTGATGCAAGGCAGAACGGTATTCGTGATCGCGCACCGCCTTTCGACGGTAAGAAATTCCGACGCGATAATGGTTCTCGACCACGGCAAGATCATAGAGCGCGGCACGCACGAACAACTCATCGAAAAGAAAGGCACGTACTACCAGCTCTACACGGGCGCGTTCGAACTCGAATAAACACGGGGCGAAGCCCCGAAATATCGGACTTAAAAAAATAACGGTCGGTGATTTTCCGATCGTTATTTTCTTTGCGTGGTTTATCCTTGGGATTGCTTCACTCCGTTCGCAATGACGTCCTTTCCTGTCATTGCGAGCCGTAGACGCGGCAATCCCTTTGACTTTCCCTGTCATTGCGAGCCGTAGGCGCGGCAATCCCTTTTTACGAAGTCCGTAAAGCCCCTTCGAAAGCGTTGCTTTTTTCAAAAAAGTATGGTATAATAGCCCTACTATGAACAACGAATTTTTCTCTTTTGAAGTGATTAAAACCGATCCCGAAACGGGCGCGCGCGCGGGCGTTCTGCATACGCCCCACGGCGATATAGAAACCCCCGTGTATATGCCCGTCGGCACGCAAGCGACGGTAAAAGGGGTGTTCCCGCGCGATTTAAAGGAAGCGGGTTCGCAGATCATTTTGTCGAATACCTACCACTTATATATGCGCCCGGGCGACGAGATCGTCAAAAACGCGGGCGGTTTGCATAAGTTTATGAACTGGGACAAGCCCATTTTAACGGACAGCGGCGGGTTTCAGGTGTTTTCGCTCGGAAACTTAAATAAAATCACCGACGAAGGCGTGCAATTTTCCTCCGCCGTGGACGGGAGTAAGCATTTCTTCACCCCCGAAAAGGCGATGGAAGTACAGCAAAACCTCGGCGCGGACATCATTATGGCGTTCGACGAATGTAGCGAATACGGCTACACGCACGCCCAAGCCAAGTCGGCGATGAAGCGCACGGCGGCGTGGCTCGAACGATGCTATAAATTCCATAATAAGCCCGAACAAGCCCTGTTTGCCATCGTGCAAGGGAATATGTATAAAGACCTTCGCGCGGAGAGCTTGGAGCGGACTTTACCGTTCGTCAAGCACGGGATCGCGATCGGCGGGCTTTCCGTCGGCGAACCTAAACCGTTAATGTACGAGCTTTTGGACGATTTGCAACCCAAATTGCCGACTGACGTACCCCGCTATTTAATGGGGGTCGGCTCGCCCGATTGCCTGATCGAGGGCACGATGCGCGGGATCGATATGTTCGACTGCGTTCTCGCCACCCGTATCGCGCGAAACGGCACGGCGATCACTTCCAGAGGGCGCGTGGTGGTCAGAAACGGGAAATTCAAAGAAGATTATACGCCGCTTGACCCCGAATGTGATTGCTATTGCTGCAAAAACTACACGAAAGCGTATCTTCGTCACCTCGTCAATACGGGGGAAATGTACGGCGCGATGCTGTTGAGCTTGCACAATATCACCTTTTTGCATAACCTTATGAAAGGACTTCGCGAATCCATTCTCGGCGGCTACGTGCGCGACTACGCCCGCGAGTTCTATAAAAAATACGGCGGCGAAGGCAAGTGGTGACGAAAAATCTCCGTCGGAACCCTCGTTTGCGGGTGAAAATTAAGTGAAAGGGGAAAATTTTTTCAAAAAGCCTTTTGTTTTACTTGCCAAAATTTTCAAAAAAGGGTAATATAGAAAGCGGTAAGAATTTTACCGAAGAACAAAAACGCAAAGAATAAGGAGTAAAATAACTATGATCTGGAATTTATTGACAAGTACGGAAGAGCAGGCAAGCGGTTGCGATTCTTGGAGCTCTTGGCTTATGATCGGAATTTTGTTCGCGATCATTATCGTTTGGATGGTGTTCAGCAGACGTTCCCAGAAGAAGAGACAGGACGAAGTACAAAACACGCTCGACGCAGTCGGCCCCGGCAACAAGGTGAAAACCATCGGCGGTATCTGCGGTATCGTCGTGGAAGTGAACAACGAGGACAACACCTTCGTTTTGGAAACGGGCACGGAATCGACGGGCAAATGCTATATCAAGTTCGATAAGCAGGCGATCTATCAGACGGACGCGGTAGTGAAGAAAACCGAACCCGCAGCAGAAAAACCCGTAGCGGAAACGCCCGCAGCGGAAGAAGCTCCCGCAGAAGCGGAAGCACCCGTAGAAGAAACGGCAGAAGC
This sequence comes from Clostridia bacterium, assembly GCA_017471945.1. Lineage (GTDB taxonomy): Bacteria > Bacillota > Clostridia > Christensenellales > Borkfalkiaceae > Scatosoma. The sequence goes on from JAFURH010000004.1 coordinate 45,697, forward strand.
GCCGAAAGCGGAAGAAGCTCCCGAAACGGAAGAAAAGAAGGACTGAATTTAAAAAACTCATTCTAAAACCCAAACGCCTTCGCATACGATAATGCGGAGGTGTTTTTCTATGCATTACGAAACTGATCAAACGGGAATGTCCCGTGCGTTCGAGGTGGCGAAAGCCTCGGTCGTAGCTTTGCTTCTTTCCCTTATCGGCGCGTTTATCTTCGCCGTGATTTTGCGCTTTACGAGCCTTTCGGATAAAGTGATTTTGCCCGTCAATCAAGTGATCAAAACGGCGGCGATCTTCTTCGGCGTACTCCTTTGCGTGCGCGGGGAAAAAGGACTTTTAAAAGGCGCGCTCGCGGGGCTGTTTGCCACGATGCTTTCCTATCTCGCCTTTTCGGCGATAGGCGGGGATTTTTCGCTTTCGTGGCTTGCCGTTTTAGAGTTGCTTTTCGGCGTGTTTGCAGGCGCGTTGAGCGGGATTTTCGCGGTAAATATCAAGCGTAACTGATTTTTTTGGAACGGAAACGCAAAAAGTGGCGTAAACCGCTTGCAATTTCAGTCAAAGTGTATTATAATTAAATCAATACATAACAAAAGGAGAAATACGGTTATGATCAAAACGATTGCAAAACCTCAGGACAAGAAAGTAACGGGTTGCGGCGAATGCAGAAGCACCTGTCAGTCCGCTTGCAAAACGAGCTGCACGGTGGGCAACCAGTCCTGCGAAAGAGTAACGCGCGAAGACAAGATCGAACGCAAATAATTCTCTTTAAGCATAGCCGAATAGGCTGAAACGGCGTAAAGGCGCGTATCGCTACGCGCCGTTTTTTGCCGTTTGATTTTATTTAAGGATAAAGAAATGATCCACGTTTTTAACTATCGCGATAAAAATTATATCTACGACGTCGGCAGCGGCTCGCTTCACGAATGCGACGAAAACACGGCGAACTACTTAAAAAACCAAGCGGGACAACCCGTCGATATCACCTATCTCACCGACGAGGATTTAAAAGAGATCCTCTCCGACGTTGACTCCCTCAAAGAACAAGGGCTTTTGTATAAAGACGAGGTGAAAGCCTACCCCGTGAAAAGCAACGAGGTAAAGGCGCTTTGTATCCATATCTGCCACGACTGCAATTTCCGCTGTCGGTATTGCTTTGCCGACGAAGGCGCGTACCATTCCAAGCGCGAATCGATGGATTTCGAAACGGCGAAAGCGGCGGTGGATTTCCTCATTCAAAACAGCGGCAAAAGAAAGGTGCTCGAAATGGACTTTTTCGGCGGCGAGCCGTTAATGAACCTCGACGTTTTGAAAAAGACGGTCTACTACGCTAAGGAAGAAGGCGCGAAGGCGGGCAAGAAATTTCTGTTTACGACCACGACGAACGCCCTTTTGTTAAACGACGAAACCATTCGTTTTTTCAACGAAGAAATGGAAAACGTCGTGCTTTCGCTCGACGGCAGACCGGAGGTGCACGACGCGATCCGTAAATCGATCAACGGCAAGGGCACGTTCGATTTGATTATCGATAAGATCAAGAAATTTATTTCTTTAAGGGGGGAGAAGAGCTACTACGTCCGCGGTACGTTCACGGCGAAAAACCTTGATTTTTCCAAAGACGTGCTGTTTATCGCCGATCAAGGCGTGGATTCCATTTCAATGGAACCCGTCGTGACGGAGCTCCCCGACCTCGCGATCGGGAAAGAGCATCTTCCCGCGATCGAAAAGGAATACGAGAATCTTTGCGAGGCGTATTTAAAGCGCCACGCCGAAGGCAAGGGCTTCAATTTCTTCCATTTCAATATCGACTTAGAGGGTGGGCCTTGTTTATCCAAACGCGTATCCGCTTGCGGTGCGGGCAACGAATATTTTTCCGTCGTTCCCAACGGCGATTTATATCCCTGTCACCAGTTCGCGGGCGATAAGGCTTTCCGTATGGGTAGCGTTTTCGAAGGGATCACCAAGCCGGAGCTTCGCGAGAAATTCAAAAATTCCTGTTTATTCACGCGCAAAAAATGCGAAAACTGTTTTGCGAAATTTATCTGTTCGGGCGGTTGCAGCGCGAACAACTACCATTTCAACGGCGATATCGACGAACCGTACGAAACCACTTGCGCTATGATGAAAAAGCGCGTGGAATGCGCGATGCATATCCTCGCGGAAAAGAAACTCCGCGCGCAGGAATAACCCCGCGCCCCTACGCCGTAAGGCGTACGTGCAATCGAAGATTGCCCGCGCGCGGGCGTAAAACGCCCCAAAAAGGCTGAAATTTTCGAAAAAGCGCAAAAAAATTGTATATCTCCCGCCGATATGACTTGACGGACGGGCGAAAAATAAGGTATAATAAAAAAGTATTATTGTATGGGGGACTCCCCGAAAAAGTATCAGGAGGCAAAACAATGGGCAAAAAGAAATCGACGGCGTTAATGATCTTACTCACCGTCGTAATCGCCGTATTGTGTGCAATAACGATTTTTCCGTCTTTCACTTTGCCGTGGACGGACGGCGTTAAGGGTTGGAATCCTGCCGTTATGCAGTACGATTTCGGCACCGACCTCGGCGGCGGCTACTACGCGTACTATTACCCCGAAGGGGTGATGAGCGAAACCGCGTTCGACAGCGAATACGAGCTCAAACCCGAAGCGGACAAGCAGGCGTTTAAAGAGTCTTACGTTCAGCACGGCGGGCTGTATTTAAGCACCGACGAAGAGGACGGGATCTACGTTGGCGGCGAACTCTCCGCCGACTTTAAAAAAGAATTCGACCGTTTCGTGAAGGTGGTTTCCGACCGCTACGCGGAAAAAGGCTATTCCGACTATCGCGTTTCCGTCGTGGACGACTACGCGATCCGCGTGGAACTCCCCGCGAGCGATACCTACGCTTCGAGCGTTATCCAAATGCTTTCCTACACGGGCAAGCTTACGCTTAAATCGGGCACGTCCGACGCGTATACCGAGCTGGAAGAGCTCACGAAAAAGGACGTGAAGATCACCGACTATATCGAAGGCTTTTCGACGGACACGCAGTACGACGTGGCGTATCTCGAAGTCGAGCTTACCGATAAGGGCGAAGAGCTGATCAAGAGCGTAAAATCCACGCTTAGCTCCACGAGCGAAGCCGAAGGCGGCACGGGGCTGATCTTCTCGGTAGGCGACAATCAAGTCGGTTACGCGGTGTTTAAGGACTATATCGACGGCGATACGATCACGATCCCCGAAGACGAAGCGGCGAATATCGCGGCGGTGGAAACCTACGCGATCCTTTTGAATTCCGCTTTGGAAAACGGCGGTTTCGATTTTGAACTCACGGCGATCAATGCGAGCGACATTCGCACGTTCGAGCCCGTATACGGGGATAACGCGGTACTGCTTCTTTATATCGCGATCGCGATCGTGTTGTTGGCGCTCATCGTCGTTCCCATCGTCCGTCAAGGCAGATACGGCGTGGTCAACGCGTACGTGGTCCTTTCGTATTTGATCATTACGGGACTTTGCTTCGCGTTTATTTCCGACGCGGCGTTCGAAATTACCTTGGGCAGCGTGCTCGTGTTCCTTGCGGGCTTGCTCCTCGTCTGTGCGCTCAACAACAGCTTCTATCAGGCGATCAAAAAGGAATTCGATCTGGGTAAAACGGTGGAATCTTCCGTCAAGACGGGCTATAAAAAATGTCTGTTCCCCGCGATCGATCTCTACGCGATCTTGATCTTAGGTTCAATCGTAATGGCGATCGTCGGCGCGGCAGGGCTTCACCTGATGGGCTTACAAGCGCTTATCTGCTTTATCGCGGGCGCGTTCTGTAACCTGCTTTGGATGTTCGCCGTCAACTTTATCTTCTTGTCTGCAAGCAAAAATAAATATAAATATTTCCGCTTCGTAAGGGAGGATGACGACGATGAATAAGAAATTTGTAAACCGTACGATCGGTAAACCACTCCTTCTTTCCGTTATTGTCGCGGTGATCGTGATCGCGGGTATCGTCGTAGGCGCGATCTTCGGCTTCAACAAAGCTGCGACCGTTGACGATATGAAGCTCCTCACCGTAAATATGGATAGTTTCGTCTACGAAACCGAGCTTGAAAAAGTCGAAGAAATCTGCGAAGAGGCCTTTGAAGACGTTTCCTATAAGTATAGCCAAAAGGGCGTTATGAGCGGTGCGGATCAGGAAATTTCCTACGCGTTCGATAAAGAGGAAAACCTCGATACCGTGAAAAAAGCTTTGGCGGACGAATTGCAAAAAGCTTTTCCCGACTTTGAGATCCGCGTGACGGTCACGACGGAAACGGTCGAAAAATCGTTGCCCACCTCGTATATCGTCCGTGCGGCGATCGCAGGCGCGATCTTCTGCGTACTCGCGTTTGCCTATACGGCGATCCGTCATAATCTTGCGACGGGCTCGGCGATTTCCCTGGCTATGTGGCTTTCGGGCGCGCTCACCTTCGCGGTATTCACGCTCACCCGTATCCCCGTCACGACGGCGTTCACCTACGTGTTGTTCTTCAATCTGATCGTCACGGCGATCGCGGCGAGCTTCACCTTCCGTAAGGTCGATGAAACGCTGAAAACGGAAGCGGGCAAGGCTATGTCCGTAGACGAGCTCACGCAGTCCTCGGTCGCGACGAAAGAAATCTTGATCTTTGTGGTAGCGACGGCTATCGCGCTCGTGCTCGTCGGAGCGATCGCAACGCACACGATGAGAATGTTTGCAATTTCCTCGCTCGTAGCGCTCGTGGTATCGACGTTCTCGGCTTGGCTTTTCGCCCCCGCGGTATTCGCGCCCTTGAAAAAGGTCTCCGATAAGAACGCGGCAAAACGCGCAAGATACGACTATAAGAAAGATAAGAAAACTTCGGAAGAAGCGTAAAAACGAACGGAAATCGGGCGGGAGGGGGCAAACGACCCAACCTGCCCGATTCGTTTTTTAACAGGTAATTATGAAAAAAACAGTCCCCGAATATTCCTTTTCGGCAGAACAATTGAATATTGTCAACGCGCTTGCCGAACAGACGGGGCTGACCCAAAACGTCACGCGTATTCTTTACGCGCGCGGCGTGGACACGGCGGAGAAGATCCGCAAGTTTATGCATCCGTCCGCGAAAAATTTCCTTTCGCCTTTTTTAATGAAGGGAATGAAAGAAGCGGTGGAAATGATCACGGAGGCTCGCGATCAGGGCAAAACGGTCGCCGTGTTCGGCGACTACGACGCCGACGGCGTATGCGCTTCTGCGATTATGTATTACGCTTTAAAAGAATTCGGTATCGACGCGCATATCTACGTTCCCGAACGTTCGGACGGCTACGGGCTTTCCGAGGAATCGATCGACCGCATTTTCGAGGACTGTAATCCGGAACTTTTTATCACGGTAGACTGCGGTATTTCCTGCGCGGACGAAACGCAATATATCTACGAGCTCGGGACGGACGTGATCGTCACAGACCACCACGAACTTCCCGAACGGCTTCCCGATTGCGTGATCGTTAATCCCAAGCTTCAAGACGATTACCCCTACGATAATCTTTGCGGCGCGGGGGTTGCTTTCAAGCTTGCCTGTGCGCTGATCGGCGAAAGGGCGTATCAATACCTCGATTTTGCCGCGCTTGCCACGGTTGCGGACAGTGTGCCGCTCTTAGGGGAAAACCGCGATATCGTCACGGAAGGCTTAAAGCTTTTTAACGGCAAAGTCCGTCCTTGCTTTGCGGGGCTGATCGGTAAGACCTACGACGGCGTGACCGCGCAAACGCTCGCCTTCACGCTCGCGCCGAGGATCAACGCGGCGGGGAGAATGGGGGACGCGCGATCGGCGTTCAGACTTTTTATCAGTCAAGATCCGTCGGAGATCTACGAGCTTTCCACCAAGCTTTGTTTATATAATACGGAGCGGCAAAAATATTGCGACGAACTGTATCAGTCGGCAAAGGAAAAGCTGCGCAAAAAAGGCGCTTACGGCTACGTGATTATGCTTTCCGACGAGAGCTGGAACGCGGGTTTTATCGGGATCGTCGCCGCGCGTATCGCAGAGGAATATAACCGTCCGACCCTTTTGTTCGTCCACCACGGCGATATGCTCAAAGGGAGCGCGCGAAGCATCGAAAACGTGAATATCTTTACCGCGCTCAAAGCTTGCAGCGAACATATCGAGGAGTTCGGCGGTCACGCGCAAGCGGCGGGAATCAATATCCGCGCGGATAAATTTGACGATTTGGAACGCGCTTTAAACGAAGAGATCGAACGTGCGTACGAGACGGAAGATTTCGAACAACGAATTTTGGTGAGCGAGGAGCTCAGCGCCCCCTTCTCCGAAAAATTCGCCCGCGAGCTTATGCAAATGGAGCCCTACGGCGTGGGACACCGCCGTCCGCTTTTCTCCATCAAAGCAGGGGCTTGCACCGCCCGTCCCGTCAAATACGCTTCTCCGCATCTGTCGGTCAAGAGCGAATATATCGATCTGATGTATTTTTCGGGACTGAAACACCTAAAAATAATTGAAAGCGACGTGGAAAAGCAGATCTTGTTTGAGATCAACGTTTCCCATTTTAAAGGCAGGGAATACGTGAAGGGCTTTATCCGCGATCTTCTCTACGACGGCAGATCGGGTCGGCTCGTATCGGAGAGCATTTTCTCTAATTCCGTCGCCCGCTTCTACGCCCCCGAGATCGATGCGAAGATCGAATATTTATCGACGGACGAAATCAAAGCTCTGATCGCGCAAAAACGCGCGGAGTGCGCGTACGGGCTTTGTATGATCGCGTCGGATAGGCGCACGCTGAGAGCTTACGGCGAGTTGGAAAACTTAGGTTGCGACCTGTTTTATCCCTCGTCGCGCAATCTTTCCAACGAACTGATCGTATCGCCCGCGGCGGACGCCGACCTTTCGGGCTTTAAGGACGTCGTGTTTTTGGATACGCCTTCCGATTTCAATATCGCCTCCCTCGAAGGTAAAACGCTGTACGTCAACCGCGATATTTGCGGGTATAAAATGTTCGAGCGCTTGGATACGGGCAGAGAAATTCTTCTCGATATCTTCTCGGCGCTTAGAAGAGAAGTCAATTCCCTTTCGGGCGGTACGGCGGAAGAACTCGCCTTCGCTTGCGACGGGCTTGGCTTCGACAGGCGGGAATTTATTTTCGCCTTAAACGTGTTCGAAGAACTCGGACTCGTCGCCTTCGACGAAGGAAAACTCACCGTTTACCGCGGTGTGAAAGCAGAACTTACAAGTTCCTCGATCTATCGCAGGATCTGCGATATTCAGGAAGGATAAAAGAGGTAAACAATGGACGCTACGCTTACCAAGATCAACGCCGTTTACGCGGGTGCGGACAGGGAAAAAATTCTTAAAGCCTACGCCTACGCGGAAAAAGCGCACGAAAATCAAAAACGCGCTTCGGGTGAACCCTATTTCATTCACCCTTGCGCCGTCGCCGAGATTTTAATCGACTTAGGTCTTGACCCGGCGACGATTTCCGCCGCCCTTTTGCACGACGTGATCGAGGACACGGAAACGACGGAGGAGGACGTTCGCCGCGAATTCGGCGAAGAGGTCCTCGGGCTCGTAAGCGGGGTGACCAAGCTCGAAAAGATCGTATTTAAATCCAAAGAAGCGGAGGACGCGGAAAACTTCCGCAAAATGTTCGTCGCGATGGCGAAGGATATCCGCGTGATCATTATCAAACTCGCCGACCGCCTGCATAATATGCGCTCTTTGGACTTTTTATCCCACGAACGCCAGCAACGCCTTTCTACGGAAACGCTCGAAGTATTTGCGCCGCTCGCGGGCAGACTGGGTATTTCGCAGATCAAATGCGAACTGGAAGACCTTTGCCTGAAATACACCGATCCCGAAGCCTACGAATTTTTGACGGTAAATATCCGCGAACGCTTATCCGAGCGCAGAGAATTCGTGCAAAAGATCGTCGCGGAGATCAAAGAACTGATGGATCACGACGGCGTAGAAGGGGAAGTGTTCGGCAGACCCAAGCATTTCTTCTCCATCTATAAAAAGATGAAGAACAAGGATAAATCCCTCGACCAGATCTACGATCTGACGGCGGTTCGCGTGATCGTCGGGGATATGAAAGAGTGTTATACCGTCCTTGGGCGTATCCACGAAAAATGGAAGCCGATCCCCGGCAGAATCAAGGACTATATCGCCACCCCCAAGCCCAACAAATATCAATCTCTGCACACGACGGTTATGACCGAATTCGGTCAACCCTTCGAGATCCAGATCCGCACGGAAGAAATGCACCGTATTGCGGAATTCGGTATCGCGGCGCATTGGAAATATAAGGAAGGAAAAACGGAAGAGGCCTCCACCAACTTCGAAAACCGCCTTTCGTGGCTTCGCGAAGTGATGGAATGGCAGGGCACGGTGAAGGATTCCACGGAATTTATCGACGCCCTCAAAACGGAGCTTTACAGCCACGAACTTTTGGTGTTCACCCCCCGCGGTAAGGTCATTTCCCTGCCCCCGGGCGCAACGCCGATCGACTTTGCTTACGCTATTCACTCGGAAGTGGGCAACCGTTGCACGGGCGCGAGAGTAAACTCCAAAATGGTCCCGCTCACGTCCACGCTCGAAACGGGCGACGTGGTCGAGATCATCACTTCTCCAAACTCCAAAGGCCCTTCGCGCGACTGGCTGAAATTTATCAAATCTTCCAGCGCGAAAGCCAAGATCAAGCAATTTTATAAAAACGAACTCAAAGACGAAAATATCCGTATCGGTCAGTTAAAGCTCGACGACGAAGCCAAGAAAAAAGGCTATACGATGTCTACGCTTTTAACAGAGGAAAGCTTTAAGCGCCTTGCCGAACGCTTCTCCTTCGGCGCGGTAGAGGAAATGTACGCGGCGGTCGGGTACGGCTCGATTTCCGTCGGTCAGATCCTGTTTAAACTCATTGATTACTATAAAAAAGAAATGCCCAAAGCGGTGGAAGTCCACGTCGGCGCGGGCAGAAACACGGGCGGCGTTTTGATCAACGGACAAGCGGGGCTTTTGGTCCGCTTTGCGGGCTGTTGCTCGCCCGTTCCCGGCGATAAGATCGTCGGCTTTACCACCCGTGGCAGAGGGGTGGTCGTACACCGCGAGGACTGCAAAAACGTGAACGGCGCGGACAAACAGCGTATCCTTCCCGCCTCGTGGCAGATCGAAGCGGGCGCAAGACAACGCTTTAACGCGAATATTTCCATTCGCGCTACCGATCAAGGCGCGGCGCTTTCGGTGCTCTCCTCCGTCGTGTCCGAGCTCAAACTCTCGATCACCGCAGTCAACGGCAGGATCGACAAAAATCAGGACGCCGTTTTGGAAGCTTCCATTTCTTTAACGGACGTTTCCGAAGTGGATATGCTCATTAAAAAACTGAAAATCGACAAGCGTATCTACGACGTGCACCGTATCACTACGCTTTCTTAACGGAGAGGACCTATGCAGATCAAAAAAATCACGCCTTACGGCTTCGGCGCGAACGGCTATATCGTGACGGCGGACGGAAAAACCGCGCTCGTGATCGACCCTTCGGGCGCGAAGATCAAAGACGAACTGATACGGCTTCAACTCGACCCTGCCTACGTGCTTTTGACGCATTGTCACTTCGATCACGTCTACGGCGTACCTGCTTTGCAAGCGCTCGGCGCAAAGGTCTGTTGCACGGAAGAAGAAAAATCCCTCGTCGGCACGCCCGCGGCGCTCAGCGCGCTGTTCGGCGCGCCCGACCCCGAATATCAAGTGGATAAAACCTTTTTCGGCGGCGAAGAAACGGAACTTTGCGGCTTAAAAATCAAAGTATTTTTAACGGCGGGGCATACCAAGGGCGGCGCGAGCTATCTCGTTACCGACCCGAAAACGGGCGAACGCGCCCTGTTTACGGGCGATACTCTTTTTGAAGGCAGTATCGGCAGAACGGATTTCCCCACGGGCGATCTCGGAACGCTTCGAAACAGTTTGCGCCTTCTTTCCTCGCTCGACGAAACCCTGCCCGTCTACGCGGGGCACGGCGAGGATACCACGATAGGTAACGAAAAACGTACGAATCCCTTTTTAAAAGATTTGTGAGGAAAAATATGCTCACGACCGATTGCAAATTTTTAGAAAACGAGCTTTTAGACGCGGCGCGGCTTTTCAAGTCGCGCCCGCAGTCCGTCGTACATTCCTTCCGCTTTGAAAACGGCGTTTTTTATAACGATTTTTCGGTGGACGGCGAAAACTATTCCTTCCGCGACGAAGCCGAGGTTTTTGACGAATTGCATTATAAACGCTTGGAACGGCGTTTTGCCAAGCTCGCGCTCTATAAAATTTTAAGTAAAAAATACGGAGAGAAAACCCCTTGGGGCGCACTCACGGGCATACGCCCGACCAAGCTTGCGTATATGGAAGGGGAAGAGGGGCGCGATTTTCACCCACTTTTCGAGCAAATGCAAGTCAGCCCCGAAAATATCGCGCTCGTCGAAAAGATTCTCAAAACGCAAAAGGGGATCTACGAAAAAAAGGACGGCAACACCGACTATTTCGTTTCCCTCCCGTTCTGCCCCACCAAGTGCGCCTATTGCTCGTTCATCACCGCGCCGATCGAGAAAACCCGCCGTTTTCTTCCCGATTATTTGGAGTGCTTGGAAAAAGAGATCGAGGCGAGCAAACCGCTCGTCGGCAATCTTCGCAGCGTATATATCGGCGGCGGCACGCCGTTCGCGCTCGATACGCCCGATTTACGGCGCGTTTTAAAAGCAATTTCTCGCCTTCGCACGAACGGTTGCGAATATACGGTGGAAGCGGGCAGACCCGACGTTTTTTCAAAAGACAAACTGGAACTTTTAAAGGACTACGGCGTGACCCGTATCTGTATCAATCCGCAGACTTTTTCCGACGAAACGCTCCGTGCGATAGGGCGCAAACACACCGTCGCGGACTTTTATAAGGCGTACGAAATGAGCGAAAACTACGGCTTCGAGATCAATATCGACCTGATCGCGGGGCTGGAAGGGGAAAGCTTGGAAGGCTTCGAAAAAGGCGTAGAGCAAGCGGCGGCGACGGGCGCGGACAATATCACCGTGCATTGTTTGTGCTTAAAATCGGGCGCGAAGCTCAAAGAAGAAACCTGCTTTTTGGAAAACGACGGCGTTTCTCAAATGGTGCTTTCTTCCCGCGAAATTTTATCCCGAAACGGCTACCTTCCTTATTATATGTACCGCCAAAAATATCAGGCGGGCAACAACGAAAACACGGGCTGGACGAAAGAAGGCAAGGCTTGCGTGTATAATATCGACGTAATGGAAGAAACGGCGAACAACCTCGCGGTGGGCTCGAACGCGGTATCAAAGCGCGTATATAACGAGCTCAACCGAATCGAACGGCTCGCCTCGCCAAAGGATTTAAACACGTATATCGGAAAAATCGACGAAATAATCGAAAAGAAAAGGAAATTTTTTGAATAAACGGGTCGTTTTCTCTTTACAATCCAAACGGAATATGATAGAATAGTAACAACGGCTGTAAGGCGTAGCGATTCTCCACGCACGACTTTGCAGTACGGGATAATAATTTCCATAGGAGGATAAAAAGAAATGGAAAAGAACGAAATCATCGCAAAATTTGCAACCCACGAAGGCGACACGGGTTCTCCCGAAGTGCAGATCGCACTCTTGACGCAGAGAATCAATCATCTCAACGAACACTTGAAGACGCACAAGCAGGACAACCATTCCCGCCGCGGTCTTTTGAAGATGGTCGGTAAGCGCCGCGGTCTTTTGGACTATCTCAAAGAAAAAGACATTATGAGATACAGAGCGATTATCGAAGCGTTGGGACTTCGTAAGTAACGGCAAGCATAAAAGGGCGGGTGTTTTCGACTCGCCCTTTTTTGTGTCGGACAAGCTTTTTTCTCGGATAGGCATAGCCGAGCGGAAACTTTTTCGGCGTATATCCCTCTCCCGTCGGGCGACGGACGGAGGACAAGAACAAAAAAGAATAGACAAGGAGAAAAAACAAAATGCCAAATTTAGAAAACGCAAAAGTATTTAAAATGGATTATGCGGGGAGAGAACTCACCGTTGAGATCGGTAAGTACGCAGAACAAGCCAACGGCGCGTGCCTCGTCCGTTGCGGAGATACGGTCGTAAACGTAACCGTATGTATGAGCGAAAAGGCGAGAGAAGGAATGGATTTCTTCCCCCTTTCCGTAGACTATGAAGAAAAGATGTTCGCCGTCGGTAAGATCCCCGGCGGGTTCAAAAAGAGAGAGGGCAGAGCGTCGGATAAAGCGATCCTCGTAAGCCGTTTGATCGACCGTCCTATCCGCCCCCTGTTCCCGAAGGGGATTTTTAACGACGTAGTCGTCGTCGCGACCGCGCTTTCGGTCGATCCCGATATCGCGCCCGAGCCTATCGCAATGATCGGTTCGTCCGTCGCGCTTTCCATTTCGGATATCCCTTGGGCAGGGCCTACGGGCTCGGTCATCGTCGGCTGTATCGACGGGAAATATATCATCAACCCCACCGTCGCGGAAAAGGAAAAGAGCACGATCCACCTTTCCTTAGCGGGCACGAAGGACGCGATCCTTATGATCGAAGCGGGCGCGAAGGAAGTCACCGACGCGGAAATGGTCGGCGCGATTATGTACGGCCACGAAGAGATCAAAAAAGTCTGCGCGTTCGTCGAAGAGATCGCGAAGGTCGCGGGTAAGCCCAAGAAGGAAATGGAATTCTACCATATCCCCGAAGAGCTCGACGCGGAAGTTAAAGCGTACGCTTACGACAAGCTTGTCGCCGCGCTCGACACGTTCGACCGTCAAGAACGCGAAGCTCGTCAAGCGGCTGCGGAAGAAGAGATCGTCGCGCACTTCGCGGAAATCTATCCCGACCAATTGAGAGAAGTCAAAGACTCCATTTATTATATCGTAAAGGGCATCGTCCGTGCGAAGATTTTCGATAAGGGTATCCGTCCCGACGGCAGAACCTTAAAAGAAGTCCGCCCCATCTGGTGCGAACACGGCGTGCTTCCCAGAGTTCACGGCTCGGCGGTGTTCACGAGAGGTCAAACGCAGGCTCTCACGACCTGTACGCTCGGTATGCTCGGCGAAGCGCAGAGAATGGAAGGTCTTGACGAAGAAGAAGAAAAGAGATATATGCATCAATATAACTTCCCCGGCTACTGCACGGGCGAAGCAAAGGCGTTGAGAAGCCCCGGCAGACGTGAAATCGGACACGGCGCGCTTGCAGAACGCGCGCTCGTTCCCGTAATTCCCGACGCGTCGGAATTCCCGTACGCGATCCGCGTGGTATCGGATATTATGTCCTCGAACGGCTCGTCCTCGATGGCTTCCGTCTGCGGTTCGACGATGGCGCTTATGGACGCGGGCGTTCCCATCAAAGCCCCCGTTGCAGGTTGCGCTATGGGTCTTATCAAAGACCCCGAAACGGGCAAATACGTGATTATGACGGATATTCAAGGTCTTGAAGATTTCCTCGGCGATATGGACTTCAAGGTAGCGGGTACGGAAAAGGGTATCACGGCGATCCAAATGGATATCAAGATCAAAGGCATTTCCGAAGAAATTATGCTTGACGCGATCGCGCAAGCGCAGGAAGGCAGACGTCACATTTTGGGCAAGATGCTCGAATGTATCCCCGAAACCGCTCCTCAGCTTTCCGTTTACGCGCCGAAGATTATTTCGTTCCAGATCAGCCCCGACAAAATCGGCGACGTCGTCGGCAAGCAGGGCAAGGTCATCAACAAGATCATCGAGCAAACGGGCACGAAGATCGACATCGAAGAAGACGGCACGGTCTGCGTAGCTTGCTTCGGCGATATCGCGAACGCAGAACGCGCGAAGGCGATCATTCAATCGATCGCGCACGATCCCGAAGTCGGCGATATGTTTGTCGGCGTGGTGGTAAGAATTCTTTCGAAGGTCGGCGCATTCGTAGAATTTGCACCGGGTAAAGACGGAATGGTCCACATTTCCAAGCTCTCCGAAAAGCGGGTCAACCAAGTTGAAGACGTTCTGAACATCGGCGACAAGGTAAAAGTCGAGATCATCAAGATCGGCGAAAAGGGCATCGACTTAAAGCTTCTCGAAAAACTCGAAGACTAACGCAAAAAGGCTTAGCCAAACGGCTAAGCCTTTTCGCTATCGGGAAGTCAAGGAACTCAGTTCCTTGTGGGGTGTGGGGCAACGCCCCGCAATAATCGGACTCAATGAAGCAAAACGCAGTTTTGCGCTCCTACGCCGTTAGGCGTACTGAAAAATATATATCAAAAAACCCACTCGTTGCATACACGGGTGGGTCGTTTTTTATTTTTCGTTCGCCGTCGCGAGATATACCATCAATACGGACACGTCGGCGGGGTTCACCCCCGAAATGCGCCCCGCTTGCCCTAAATTAAAGGGGCGGATCTTGTCCAGCTTTTCCTGCGCTTCGAGCCGTAAACCCTTGATCGACTTATAATCGATATCGGGCGGCAACAGCTTATTTTCCAACCGCTTCGCGCGTTCGATCAGCTCCAAGCCCTGCTTTAAATATCCTTCGTACTTCACGGTGATCTCCGCCGTTTCCTTTACGTTCGCGGAAAATTCTTCAAACCCGCCGAACTCGGCGATAATGTCTTTGAGGGGCACGGAACGCTTGATCATATCCGAATAGGAAACGCTCCCGTGCGTTTCCTCGTAACCGTACTTTTTCAAAAACTCGCTCGCTTGCTTTTGCGGCACTTTGGTCTGCATTTCTTGTAAAGCCTTTTCGTAATCGGCTTTGCGCTTCAAATAGGTGGCGTAGCGTTCTTTCGTTACCAGCCCGACCTCGTAACCCTTTTCCGTCAAGCGGAAATCGGCGTTGTCCTGCCGCAAACAAATGCGGTGCTCGGCTCGCGAGGTCATCATTCGGTACGGCTCGTCCGTACCCTTCGTCACGAGATCGTCGATAAGCACCCCGATATACGCCTCGTCGCGGCGCAAAACGAAGGGAGGAAGCCCGCGAAGCTTCAAGGAAGCGTTCACGCCCGCCATAAGTCCTTGCGCGGCGGCTTCTTCGTAACCCGAAGTCCCGTTGATCTGCCCCGCCGTATACACGCCCTCGACCTTTTTAAATTCCAAAGTCGGCAACACGTCGAGCGTGTCGATACAATCGTATTCGATCGCGTACCCGTAGCGCACGATATCCGCGTTTTCCAAGCCCTCGACGGAAGAATACATCGCCCGTTGCACGTCGTGCGGCATCGAAGTCGAAAGCCCCTGCACGTATACTTCGAGAGTGTCCTCGCCCTCGGGCTCTAAGAAGATCTGATGCCGTTCCTTGTCTTTAAACCGCACGACTTTGGTTTCGATCGAAGGGCAGTAGCGCGGCCCCGTGGATACGATCACGCCGTTATATAAAGGGGAGCGATCGAGGTTGGCAAGAATGATCTCGTGCGTTTTTAAATTCGTGTAAGTCAAATAACAGGGGCGCTTGTTTTCAGGCGCTTTTTCGCTCATAAACGAGAACGGATAAATATCCGTGTCCCCGTTTTGAATCTGGCATTTTTCGTAAGAGACCGTTCGCCCGTCCAGCCTTGCGGGCGTACCCGTCTTAAACCGCCGCACGTTAAAGCCGAGATTTATCAGGCTTTCAGTAAGCCTCGTCGCCGCGGAAAACCCGTTCGGGCCTTCCTTTCGCACCACCGCGCCCGTGATCGTTTCGCTATTGAGATATACCCCCGTGCACAAAACCACGGCTTTGCAGGAAATAATCCCCCCGTAGGTGGTTTTCACGCCCGCGCATTTTCCGTTTTCGACTAAAATTTCGCTGACTTCCGCTTGAATAATGCGAAGATTCGGAGTATTTTCCAGTACCCGTTTCATTTCGCGATGATACGCGGCTTTGTCCGATTGCGCACGCAGACTCTGCACCGCCGCGCCCTTGCCTACGTTGAGCATACGGATTTGAAGCGCGGTCTTGTCTGCGACCAAACCCATTTCCCCGCCGAGCGCGTCGATCTCGCGCACGAGATGTCCTTTCGCCGTACCGCCGATCGAGGGATTGCACGGCATAAACCCGATACTGTCCAAATTCAAAGTCAAAAGGGCGGTTTTGATCCCCGTGCGCGCCAAAGCAAGCGCGGCTTCACACCCCGCGTGCCCCGCGCCGACTACCGCCGCTTCCGCTTCGTATTCCAAAAAAGTCTTTTCGTCCGTCATAAATTTATTGCTTCAAAACGATGTTCTTGATATCGTCTACTTCTTTATTGATCTTTTCGTTGAATTTTTTAAGTTCTTCGATCTTGTCGCGCGCGTACATAATCGTCGTATGATCCCGCCCGCCGAGGAGATTCCCGATCGCAACCAGGGGAAGGGAGAGCATTTCGCACATCACGTACGCACAGATCTGCCGCGCCTTCACGAGATCGGCTTTCTTGCCTTTCCCGACTAAATCTTCCCGTTTTTGCTTAAAATATCCGCATACGGCGGCGATGATCTTTTCGGGCGTAACTTCTTCCTGTTCCTTAGATTCGCTCACCGATTCGTTCAAAGCCTGCATCGCAAGCCGAAGGGAGATCGGCTCTTCGTGGAGCTTACTTGCAAAGATCACTTTCGTAAGCCGTCCTTCGAGGGTTCGCACGTCGTGCCCCGAATCGGAAGCGAGGAATTCGAGCACCTCGTCGGGCATCGGGAATTTCCGATCGAGCGCCTTGCGTTTTAAAATCGCGATCTTGGTTTCGGTGTCGGGCGGTTGCACGTCCGCGATCATACCCCCTTCGAAACGAGTCCGAAGCCGTTCTTCGAGCGTCGCGATTTCTTTGGGAGGTCTGTCCGAGGTCAAAACGATCTGTTTCTTTTGCGAGGACAATTCGTTAAAGGTATGGAAAAATTCCTCCTGCACCTGACGCTTGTCCTTCAAAAATTGCACGTCGTCGATCATTAAAACGTCCACGTTGCGATACCGCAAACGGAACTTCGCGCTGCTCTTTTGCGCGATCGAGTCGATAAATTCGTTGAGGAAATTTTCGCAGGTCGTATACAACACCTTCTTTTCGGGATAATGCTGAGCGATATAGTTGGCGATCGCGTGCATAAGGTGGGTTTTCCCCAAGCCCGATTCCCCGTAGATAAATAAGGGATTAAAGCTCTCGCCGGGCGCTTCGGCAACCGATTTTGCCGCCGCGTACACGAACTTGCTCCCCGAGCCCGTTACGAACGAATCGAAGGTAAACGCCTTATTGATGGGCGCGGACTGAAAAATTTCGCTTTCGCGCTCGACTTCGAGGGAATACACCTCGCTCCCGTCCACGACGAGCCGAAAATCGTTCACCAAGCCGAGGTCGCATTTTTCAATGGCAAGGCGCAACCGTTCGCAAAGGTTGTTTTTCTCCATAATGGTATTGGCGCGCAAATCGGTCGCCGCTTTTAAAATCAGCTTTCGCCCCAAAAGATCGACGGGCTCTAAGTCCTCGATATACGCGTTGAACGAAACGGGGGAGATAAGCTCCTGCGCCTTGTCCTTTACTTGTTTCCAGATAAATTGAAGCTGCGTTTTTTCCGTCATTTTTTCCCTGCCTGAAAATTATTTTTCAGAACCTACTCTGAAATCTTTGTTTTTTTTACGATTATTTGATATAATTATAATACAAAATTCGATTAAAAGAAAGTATTTTCGGCGGACTTTTTTCAAATTATGCAAATAAAAAAATTATTCTTGCAAAATTTCAGAAATTACGAGGAGGAAACCTTCACGTTTTCGGAAGGCTTGAATATCCTTTTCGGCAAAAACGCGCAGGGGAAAACCAACTGCGCCGAAGCCGTTTTCTATCTTTGCACGGGCGCGTCCCTTCGTATCCGCCACGATAAACAGCTCGTTCGTATCGGCGCGGAAGCCGCTAAGATCACCGCCGAAGCCCAAAACCGCTATGGAAAAGTCACCATCGAAGCCGTGATCATCGAAAATAAGCGCGAACTCAAAGTCAACGGCAGTAAGATCGGGAAAAACGCCGACCTTTTGGGGCATATCAACAGCGTGTTTTTCTCGCCCGGCGAGCTTCGGCTCATTCAGGACGGACCGGACGAGCGCCGCCGCTTTATGAACATTTCCATTTCGCAGACCTCCGCGGCGTATTATACCGCGCTTCTCCGCTATAATAAAATTCTCGATCAACGCAACGCGCTCCTCAAAAACCACGACGTTTCACTGATTTTAGACACCCTGCCCGTCTGGGACGAACAGCTTTGCCGCTACGCGGCGACGATCGTGAAAAAACGCGCGGAGTTTTTGGAAAAGCTCGCCCCTTACGCCGAAAAAATGCACGCGTTTTTAACGGACGGAGCGGAGGAGCTGAAAGTCGCGCCCGATAAAAAATATTCGGGAGACGAATCGGAGATTTCCAAAACGCTTCAAAAACGCTTCGAAAACAACTACGAAAAGGATTTGCGCCTCGGCTTTACTACGGTCGGACCTCACCGCGACGATATCGATTTTTTCATCAACGGGATCGACGCGAAGGCGTACGCCTCGCAAGGGCAGACCCGTACGGCGGCGCTCTCGGTCAAGCTCGCGGAAGTGGAGATATTCAAAGATCTTTCGGGGGAATATCCCGTACTCATTTTAGACGACGTAATGAGCGAGCTCGATCTTCCCCGCAGAAAAAAGCTCGTTGAGCGGATATCGGGCTTGCAGACGATCCTCACCTGTACCCACGCCGAACGCGCGCTGTACGGCAAAGACGCGAAGAAAATCCGAATCGAAAAAGGCAAAATCCGCCCCGAAAAAGCATAGACGGGCGGGAAAATACGCATACTGTAAGGCGACGGAACTCCGTCGCCGTTTTTCTTTGTAAAGGGAGGGAGGGTATATGAAAAAACACGGGAAAGCAACAATTTTCTCTCTCGTTTTAACGGGCGCTTTTTTTCTTTTTCCGAATTTTTCCGTTCTTCCCAAGGCGCACGCGCAAACGCTCGAAAAAATGTCCGCGTATACCACCTATTACAACCAAAACGACGGGGGCAGGTGCGAGAATATCGCCCTTTCTTCTTCCCGTATCAACGGGATCACCCTGCAAGCCTACGGGGATTTTTCCTTCAACCAAACGGTAGGGGAAAGAACGGAAAAAGCGGGGTATAAAACGGCGAAAGTCATCTCCAAGGGCGAGTTTGTCCAAGGCGTCGGCGGGGGAGTGTGTCAGGTGAGTACCACCCTTTATAACGCGGCGATCTTAGCGGGGCTTACCGTCACCGAATTTCACCCTCATTCTCTGCGCGTTTCCTACGTGCCCCTCTCCCGAGACGCGATGGTGTCCGCGTTCAGCGATTTAAAAATCCATAATCCCCATTCCTTTGCCGTCAGGCTTTCTTTAAAAGCGGAAAACGGCGCGCTCGTTTGCAAGATCTTCGGCAAAGCTTTGAAAGATACCTATTCCGTCGAATCGGAGCTTGTAAAAGAGCTCGAAGCGGGCGAGCCTATCGAAAAGGAAGGAGAGGAAGGAATTTTGCGTTACGCTCAAAACGGCGCGCAAAGTACGGCTTACCTTTTGCGTTACCGCGGGGGCGTGCTTATAGAGCGCAAAAAACTGCGCGAAGATACTTACGCGCCCGTCCGCGCGATCGTCGGCAAAAAAATCCCTTTTGCGACAAAGAAAATGCCGTGAAACGATTGTCTTTTTTAGGAAAAAATGTTATAATGAAAAAGATAAAATATAAGGAAAAGTGTCGAAAGACGAAATCCTTTGCTTTTCCTTTCAAACGGTAACGCATTATGGACAGAATTCAACTCAAAAACCTCAACGAAAACCTCTCTTCCTTCGGCGGCAAAACCGTCGTGGTCGCGGGCTGGGCGAAAAGCATCCGCGATTCCAAAGCCTTCGGCTTTATCGAACTCAACGACGGCAGTTGCTTTAAAAATACCCAGATCGTGTTCGAGCGCGACCGCCTTGCAAATTACGACGAGATCGCCCGCCAGAACGTCGGCGCGGCGCTTATTATCACGGGCGAAGTCCTTTTGACCCCCGAAAACAAACAACCCTACGAAATCAAAGCGCAGGAGATCAAGGTGGAAGGGGAATCCACGCCCGACTATCCCTTGCAAAAGAAACGCCACACCGTGGAGTTCCTTCGGGAGATCGCCTACCTTCGCCCCCGCACCAACCTTTTCGGCGCGGCGTTTAGAATCAGAAGTCAGGCGGCGTTCGCCATTCATAAATTCTTCAACGAACGCGGCTTCGTTTACGTACACACCCCCATCATCACGGGAAGCGACTGCGAAGGCGCGGGCGCGATGTTCCAAGTCACGACTCTTTCTCCCGAAGAAATGGCAAAGGGGAAGGATATCGATTATAAGAAGGACTTCTTCGGCAAAAAAGCTTCCCTCACGGTATCGGGTCAGTTAAACGCGGAAACCTACGCGATGGCGTTCGGCAACGTTTACACCTTCGGTCCGACCTTCCGCGCGGAACATTCCAACACGGCGCGCCACGCCGCGGAATTTTGGATGATCGAACCCGAAATGGCGTTTTGCGATCTGGCAGGGGATATGGATATCGCGGAAGCGATGGTCAAATTCGTGATCGACTACGTGTCCGAAACGTGTAAGGACGAGCTGAATTTCCTCAACCAATTCGTGGATAAAGGCTTGCTCGATCGCCTCAAAAACGTTTCCGAAAACGCCTTCGTGCGCTTGACCTACACCGAAGCGATCGAAATTTTAAAACAAAACGCGGATAAATTCGACGATAAGAATATCTATTGGGGCAAAGACCTTCAAAGCGAACACGAACGTTTCCTCACGGAAACCGTGTATAAAAAGCCCGTATTCCTCACCGATTATCCGAAGGAGATCAAGGCGTTCTATATGAAGCAAAATCCCGACGGAAAAACGGTCGCGGCGGCGGACTTGCTCGTGCCCGGTATCGGGGAGCTCGTCGGCGGCTCGCAAAGAGAGGAAAACTACGATAAGCTCGTCGCCCGTATCCAAGAGCTCGGTATGAATCCCGAGGATTACTCTTGGTACTTAAATTTGCGCAAATACGGCGGCACGACGCACAGCGGCTTCGGGCTGGGCTTTGAAAGAATGATAATGTATTTAACGGGTATTGCGAACATTCGCGACGTGATCCCTTTCCCCCGCACCGTATCCAACCTCGAATACTAAGGAGAAAACTATGATAAGAATCGTTATCGACGCGATGGGCGGCGACTACGCGCCCGACGAACAGGTAAAAGGCTCTATTCTCGCGCTCAACGAGAATCCCGATATGTCGCTGATCTTAGTCGGCGACGAGCTTCAAATCAACGCGGTTTTGCAAACGCTCACCTACGATAAATCCCGCGTGGAAGTCGTTCACACCACCGAAGTGATCGGTATGGAAGAAATCCCCACGAAAGCGGTCAAAACCAAAAAGGATTCCTCGCTGGTCGTCGCTTGCAATCTTTTAAAAGAAGACAAAGCGGACGCGCTCGTCTGCTCGGCTTCCACGGGCGCGGTACTCACCGCGGGCGTGCTGAAAATCGGCAGATTGAAAGGGGTATCCCGCCCTGCGCTCTGCCCGCTCATTCCCAACTTAAAAGGCACGGGTACGCTCCTTTGCGATTGCGGGGCAAACCTCGAATGTAAGCCCCTTCACCTCGTGCATTTCGGGATTATGGCAAGCGCGTACGCACAGGCGGCGTACGGGATCGAAAGCCCCGTCTGCGGGCTTTTGAACAACGGCACGGAGGATCATAAGGGCGATCAAGTACATCAAGAAGCCCACGCGATGCTCAAAAAGACGGATTGCCTTAACTATAAGGGCAATATCGAGGGCAGGGATATTATGCTCGGCGAGATCGACGTCACGATCGCGGACGGCTACACGGGCAATATCGCGCTCAAATCCGTCGAAGGCTGCGGAAAAGCCGTCAGCACGATTATGAAAAAGCAGTTTAAACGCAATCTCTTTACCAAGCTTCGCTATCTGTTCGTCAAGGATATTATAGGCAATATCCGCAAAAACCTCGACTATGAAAAGCTCGGCGGCGCGATGTTCTTAGGGCTTCAAAAAACGGTCGTAAAGGTGCACGGCAACGCGAAGGCAAAGGGCTTTGCGATCTGCATAAACCAAGCCTTAAACGCCGTTCGCGGGGATATGCTCGGCAAGATGAAAACGATGCTCGACAAGGTCAATTTAGAGCTCGCCGCGCCCGCGGCTGAGGAAAAAAGCGAATGAGCTTTGACCGCCTCGAACAAGCCATCGGCTATACCTTTCGCGATCAAAGCCTTTTAAAAACGGCGTTCACTCATTCCTCGTTCGCGGAAAAATACGGCGGGGAAAGCAACGAGCGTATGGAATATTTGGGCGATTCCGTTTTGCAGTTGCTCGTGTCGCAAAAGCAATATTTCGAAGAAGGAGAAAAGGCGGAAGGGGAGCTGACGAAGGAGAGACAAAAGCTCGTTTGTTTGGACGCGCTCTACGAAGAAGCCGAACGCTTAGGTCTGAAAAAGTATTTGCGCTTTTTCGGCAAAGCCGCTTCGAATATCGGCAAAAAAACGGTGTCGAGCCTCTACGAAACGCTCGTCGCCGCGATCTATCTCGACGGCGGCTTAAAAGAAGCGGAAAAATTCGTTCTTGCCAACTACCCCAAAGCGGCGGAAAGGCAAGAAAACTATAAAAGCGCGTTGCAAGAATACCTGCAAAAACGCGGACTCCCGCTCCCGACCTACGAGGGACAAAAGCGCGGGCAAGACCACGCCCCGACCTTTCTCGCCACCGCACGCGCGGGCGGCGCGACCGCTTTCGGCGAGGGCGCGAGCGAGAAAAAAGCTCAGCAGCAAGCGGCAAAGCTTCTTTTGGAAACGCTGAAAGCAAAAGAGAACACAAACACGGATAAAAAGTAAGGAGTAACGACTTTGGATTTAAAGGAAATACAACTCGTCGGCTTTAAGTCTTTCGCCGACAAAACGACCATTCGCTTCGACGAAGGGGTAACCTGTATTGTAGGCCCGAACGGTTGCGGAAAAAGTAACGTCGCCGACGCGGTGCGTTGGGTGCTCGGGGAGCAGTCGGCAAAATCCCTGCGCGGCACGAATATGCAAGACGTTATTTTCGGGGGTACGGATTTTAGGAAACCTCATTCGTTTTGCGAAGTCACCCTCGTGTTCGATAACACGAACAAAATTTTCGACCTCGACTTAACGGAAGTGTCGATGACTCGCCGCCTTTCCCGCACGGGCGAAAGCAAATACTTGATCAACGGACAACCCAGCCGCCGTATCGACCTCGTGAATTTATTCCACGGCATCGGCTTAGGGAAGGAAGGCTATTC
This sequence comes from Clostridia bacterium, assembly GCA_017471945.1. Taxonomy (GTDB): domain Bacteria; phylum Bacillota; class Clostridia; order Christensenellales; family Borkfalkiaceae; genus Scatosoma. The sequence continues at coordinate 68,935 of JAFURH010000004.1, forward strand.
GATCATCGGGCAGGGCAAAGTCGCGCAGATTATGAACTCGCGCGCGGAGGACCGCCGTTTGATTTTCGAAGAAGCGATGGGATTGATGGTCTTTAAGCAGAGAAAGCAAGAAATCGAACGCAAGATCGGTGACTCTAACGACAATTTGTTCGTCTATCGCCAGCGTATCGACGAAGCCGAACGCCGCTTAGGGCCGTTGAGCAAGCAAGCGGAAGCCGCGAGGAAATATAAGATCTACGCGGACGAGCTGAAAATCGACGAGGCGAATACTTATATTTACCGCTACGAAAACGCGGAAGAGGAAAAGAGCAAGTTCAAAAAGGACATCGCCGCCATTTCCGATAAAATTATCGATTTAAACACGAAGATCGAGCGCATCAACCGCCAGACGGACGAAAACCGCGACAAGATCGCGGCGGCGGACGCCGCCCTCACCGATTTGCAGGACAAGCGTTTGGAGCTTTCCGTCGGCAACGAAAGAAAGGACGGCGAACTTAAACTCGTCAAAGAGCGTATCGCGACGTACAGAAATCAGCTTACCGTATCTTCGGAAGCGATCGAAAACGGCAAGAGCCGTATTAACGAGATTTCTAACGAAATCGCGCTCACGAGTCAAAAGACGGGTCAAGACGAAGCCCGCCTTTCCAAGATCGAAACGGAAACGGATATTTTGCGTTCGGCGGTCGCGGCGCTCGATAGCAAGATCGCGGTCTTTGAACGCCTTTCCGACGAAAACCGCTTAAATCAGCTCTCGTCCGCGGAAAATTTGTCCGAGCTCAAAAAGAACTTGGGCACGCTCTCCGCGCGGAAGGAAGCGGCGAAAGAAAAAATCGCCGAGCTCACCGCCGCGCTCGAAAAGGTCGAACAAAGAAAAGAACGCCTCGAAGACGAGCTTTCGGCTGTCCGCAAGGATATGAAACGCCTCAAAGACTTCACGGCGACGGGCGCGAAAGAGCAGACCGAACTCGAAGAAGAGTTTGCGGAAATGGAGCTCACGATCAACGACTTCACGCAGGACTTGTTCAATACCAAAGGTCAGATCGCTTCCCTTGAAGAAAAGCTGGAAATGCACCTGAGTATGAAAAACCGCTTCGAGGGCTATAAAGATTCCGTGCGGCGTTTATTATCGGTGTCCAAAACCAACCCCGAGGTCGCAAAACACCTGCGCGGCGCGCTCGCGGATATCGTCACGACCGAGCAAAAATACGAAACGGCGATCGAAACGGCGTTTGGCGGCGCGATGCAAAATATCGTCACCCCGACTGCCGACGACGCGCGGTATCTCATCGAATACTTAAAGCGTACCAACGGCGGTATCGTCACCTTCCTGCCCGTCGAGAGTATGAAGCCCCGCCCCGACAACCGTGAGATCCGTTACGCGATAGGCGAACGCGGCGCGATGGGGCTCGCCACCGAGCTGGTAAAATACGATAGTTACTATTATAACGTCATTTCTAACCTTCTCGGCAACACGCTCATTTGCGACAATATCGCCAACGCGACGGCGATCGCGAAAAAATACGGCAACGCCTTCAAGATCGTAACCTTAGAGGGCGACACGGTTATGGCGAGCGGTGCGATGACGGGCGGTAGCCGTCACCGCGACGCGGGCTCTCTTCTTTCCAACGAGCGTAAGATCCAAGAATGTAGAGATAATATCGTCCGCAAGAAGAAATATATCGAAAAGCTCGAATCGGCGATCGCGAGTAGCGAACGCGAAAAAGCGGAAGCCAAGGCAAAGCTCGAAAAGCTCCGCGAGAAATATCAGGACGCGAACAACGAGATCGCCGCGCTCACCCAGCGCGAAACGGCGATCACGAGCCAACTTTCCGAAACGGAAACCGACCTTGAATTTTATCGCGACGCGCTCAAAGAAGCGAACGTCCGCTTGACTGCGCTCGAACGCGAGGAAACGGATTCTTCTCAGAGCGAAGAACAACTCAACTCTTTACGCGAAACGGCGGCGAAAGAGCTCGAATCGCAAAAATCGCAGACGGATAAATTCAAGGAAGAACGCGACGAGAAGGCGAAAAAACTCCACGAACTCGAAATCGAAATGAGCGCGCTCTCCGCAGGGATCGAAAAGCAGACCGCGGACGTCATTCGTTTGACGAAAGAAAAGGACGAGCTCGTGAAAAAGATCGTGGAAATGGAACGCGAGAAATCGGAAGCGGAAGCCCGCCTTTCTGAGCTCGAAACGGAAGCCGACGAAAAGGAACTCACCGACGAGGAAAAAGCGGCGGTGGCGGCGGTCGAAGCGGAGATCGAAAAGGTGACCAAGCAAAAGGACGAGCTGAACGCTTCGCAGATCGTGCTCGACGAAGAAAAAACGCAGCTCCAAGAAGAGCTTACCAAGCGTTCGGACAAGCGGTATAAATGCGAGATCGAGATCAGCAAGATCGACACCAACCTCGAAAACCTTCGCCTTCGAATGGAAGAGGCGTACGAGCTCGACTACGAGGGCTGTCTTGCCTATCGCAAAACGCCGTTCAATATCGACGAAGCGACGGCGAATATCACCACGTTAAAGCGCAATATCACGATGCTTGGCGCGGTCAACCCGAACGCGGTCGAGGAATACGACGACGAGCGCGCGCACTACGAAGAAATGGTCACCCAGCGCGACGATCTGCAAAAGGCGATCGACGATCTTTCGAGCGCCTTGAACGACATTCGCGGCGAAATGCTCCGCATTTTCGACGAGGGCTTCGCGGTCATCAACGAAAACTTCAAAACGACGTTCAAAGAACTTTTCGGCGGCGGCAGAGCGGAGCTTCAAATGGACTACGAAGAAGGGGAAGACCCCCTGAACGCGGGCGTGGAGATCATCGCTTGCCCTCCCGGGAAAAAGCTTACGAAGATATCGCTTCTTTCGGGCGGCGAGCAAGCGCTTACCGCGATCGCGATCCTGTTCGCGATCTTAAAATCGCATCCGATGCCGTTTTGTATCCTCGACGAGATCGAAGCGGCGCTCGACGACGCGAACGTGGACAGATTCGCTACCTATCTTAAAAAATTCGCCCTCGACACGCAGTTTATCGTGATCACGCACAGAAAACCCACGATGAATCAAGCGGATTCCCTGTTCGGCGTCACGATGCAGGAAAAAGGCGTGTCCAAGATCGTTTCGGTCAAGCTCGCGGAAGTGGAAACGCGGCTCGGCGCGGGTACGGTCGAATAAAACGAAACGCAACTTTCCTCCTTTCCGTTCGTTCGAAAGGAGGAAAATCGTAAAAAGGAAACTTATGGGAATATTCGGTAAACTTTTCGGCGCGCTCAAAAAAACCAAGGCAAATTTCTCGGAAAAATTGCGCGTGCTCTTTTCTAAAAACAAGCTCGGCAACGAGTTCTACGAAGAACTCGAAGAACTCCTCATTTCCTCCGACGTTTCCGTTTCGACGGCGGCGGAGGTCGTTGATCGCGTGAAAAAACAAGCGATCGAAGAAAAACTCAAAGACGAAGCGTACGTCACCTCTCTCCTTCGCGGTATCCTCGTCGATATCTTAACGGAAGCGGAAGTGGAAGAACCGTCCTATCCTTGCGTGTTAATGCTCGTAGGGGTCAACGGCGTAGGAAAAACGACCACCGTCGGCAAGCTCGCCAACCATTTCCTGCAAAAGGGCAAAACGGTCACCGTCGCGGCGGCGGACACCTTCCGCGCGGCGGCAAGCGAACAGCTCGCTATTTGGGCGGAACGGGCTAAGGTAAGGATCGTCAAGCACGAAGAAGGCAGCGACCCTGCGGCGGTCATTTTCGACGCGGTGTCCTCGGCGAAAGCCAAGAAAACGGACGTCGTGATCGTAGACACGGCGGGCAGACTCCACGTCAAGGAAAACCTAATGAACGAGCTGCGGAAAATGGACCGCGTAGTCACGCGCGAATATCCCGAAGCCGACTTTTTAAAGCTCCTCGTCCTCGACGCCACGACGGGTCAAAACGCCGTCAATCAAGCTCGGGTTTTCGACGAGGCGGTAGAACTCGACGGGATCGTCTTGACCAAGCTCGACGGCACGGCGAAGGGCGGCTTCATCTTCTCTCTCGCGGAGGAGCTTTCCTTACCCGTTTTATACGCGGGCGTAGGCGAGAAAATGGACGACCTCGAATATTTCAACCCCGAGGAGTTCGTGGACGCGATTTTATAAAAACGAGCGTACCGTGTACGCGTTGAAATAAAAAACGAAAGGAGGAAACGCTATGGAAAATATCGTGGAATGTCGGAATCTAACCAAACGCTACGGCGAAATTACCGCGCTTAACACGGTAAACCTGTCCGTGCCCGACGCGGGCGGGATCGTAGGACTTTTAGGTCCGAACGGGAGCGGGAAAACCACCCTTATCAAGCTTCTGATGGGGCTTTTAACGCCCACGGAAGGACAATGCAGGATCGCTGGCTATCCCATCGGTGTACAGACCAAAGCGCTCACGTCGTATTTGTCCGACGCACATTCTTTGAATCAGGGCTACACCGTTCAGCAGGAAATCGAATATTTCTACGATTTCTTTTTGGATTTCGATAAAGCCAAAGCCGAGCAAATGCTCTTTGAACTCGGCGTACCGTTCAAGCAAAAGATCAAAACGCTGTCGAAAGGCACGAAGGAAAAGCTTTCGCTCGTTTTAACGCTTTCTCGGAACGCAAAACTCTATATCCTCGACGAGCCGATCGCGGGCGTAGACCCCGCCGCGCGCGAATACATAATGAAAACCATTCTCGCGCATAAAAACGCGAACGCCACGATGATTTTGAGCACGCATTTGATTTCGGAGATCGAAGGGTATCTCGATTACGTTCTCTTCTTAAAACAAGGCAATATCGTACTCGAAGGCAAAGCGGACGATATTCGCGTCCGCGAGAAAAAGACGATCGACGAATTGTTCAGGGAGGTGTTCAGATGGATGTAAAGCTTCCTTTCCTCGATACGGATTTTAACAAAAAAGGCGAACTTAAAAGAGTACGCGGCAGAGTGCTTAGAAAGCTTATGAAATACGATTTCCGCGCGATCTTCCCCGCGCTGTTGCCCTGTCTTTGCGGGTTATTGCTCGCAGGGATCATAATCGGTTTAAGTTCGCTTGGAATGGACGGACTTGAAAAGGGAGTATGGCTCGTGTTGTGGTCGATGCTGTTTTTTGGGCTTGCGTTTATGGTCTTATATTTTTCCGTCGTGATCCCGTTCAAACGCTATCACAAGAACTTTTTCCAAGAGGAAGGGTATTTAACGCTCACCCTTCCCGCGAGCGCGGAAGAACACCTTTTCGCCAAACATTTAAGCGGTATTATTTCGCTGTTGATTGCCGCCGTCGGTATTTTGTTGAGCAGTACGGTTTTGTTTTTGTGTAGCGGGCTCTCGGACTTTTATTTCTTAGACGAGTTAATGAAAGAAATAGGGCTACTTTTTCTCGAAGCTCCCGTTCGCTTTATCGAAGAAACGATTTTATACGTAGAGGGAATTATCGCGGTGTTCACCGTCGGTGGCGCGATCGTATGTCTAATGCGCAGATTTCCCGTCAGACGCCATTCGGCGATCTTGTTGTTGGGCGTATTTATTTTGGTTTTCATCTTTTCTAACTTACTTAGAATTCCCGCCTTACAAGATCTTTTTCAATTTTTCGCAACGCCGGCAGGCGAGCACGTCGGCGCGGTGTTGAGATTTTTGTTCACGGGCGGTTTGATCGTGCTTTCCGTTTGGTACGAGCTGAGAACGCTCAAAACGAATATCAATTTAAAATAAGGTAACCTATGCGAATCGATATCCTCACCCTTTTTCCCGAAATGTTCTCGGCAATGCAGGAAAGTATCTTGGGCAGAGCGCAAAAAGCGGGAAAAATCCAAATTAATATCGTAAATATCCGCGACTATACGACGGATAAACACTTAAAATGCGACGATTATCCCTTCGGCGGCGGCGCGGGTATGGTAATGATGCCCGAGCCTATCGGCAACGCGATCGAAGCGATCGACCCCGACCACGAAGCGCGTAGGATCTATATGTCGCCTAAGGGAAAAACGCTCGTGCAACAAAAGGTGTTCGAGCTTTTAGAGCACGATCGGCTGATTTTGTTATGCGGTCATTACGAAGGGGTTGACCAGCGCGTGATCGACCTGTTTATCGACGAAGAAATCTCGATAGGCGACTACGTTTTAACGGGCGGCGAATTGCCCGCGATGGTGCTTACCGACTGCGTTTCCCGCTACGTTGACGGGGTTTTGAACACCTCGTCTTTGATCGACGAAAGCTTTTCGGACAATCTTTTGGAATACCCGCAATACACCCGTCCGCAAGAATATAAAGGTCTTGCCGTACCCGAAGTGTTAAGAAGCGGCGACCACGCGAAGGTGGATAAATGGCGGAGGGAACAAGCGCTCAAACTCACCGAACGACTCCGCCCCGATTTATTAAAATAA
>JAFURH010000029.1 GCA_017471945.1 Clostridia bacterium
ATACCCGTCACCATTTCTCGGCTTATCTCGAAAAGTAAAGCCGAAAACGACCCGCACGGAGAACACAAAGCCGTGAGCGCGGGGGCGTTGCTTGCGCTCGCGCTGTGCTTGCCCGTCATTTTTCTCTTCCTCGTTACGGGCGATCTGTTCGCTTTCCTTTTTACCGACGAAAACGGGATCGAGGTATTCCGCGTGCTCCTCGTCGGATTGATTTTCTGTTCGCTTTACGGCGCGATCCGCGCGTGGTTCTGGGGACAGAAAAAATTCCTCACGTCCTCAATTTTCGGCATTATCGAAGAAAGCGTGACCGTGATCGCGGGCGTACTGCTCCTCAAAAACGCGAGCGGCACGATCGATTCGGCAAAGAGCGCGGCGTGGGCGAACGTGCTTTCGCATATCGTCGTGTTCGCGTGCGCGCTGTTTTGGTTTTTCCACAAAAAAGGTCGATTAGTGTCCCCGAAAGGCGCAATGAAACCGCTGATTTCTTCCACCGCGCCGATTACCGCCGTCAGAACGGGCGGTTCGCTCGTCAGCTCGGCGGTTGCCGTGTTGCTTCCTATTATGCTCGTGCGCGCAGGTATGCAGGAATCGGAAGCGCTCCAAACCTTCGGCGTGATCTCGGGAATGGTAATGCCCGCGATGTTTATCGTGGCGACGGTAATCGGCTCGTTTTCCCTCGTGCTCGTGCCCGAGCTTTCCGAGGACTACTACGGCAAAAATTTCGAACGTTTAAAGCGCAATATCGATCGCGGTCTGACCGCCGCTTCGCTCGTCGCGTGTATTTTGATGCCTTTCTTTTTCGTACTCGGCGAGGACGTCGGACTGATTGCGTATTCCTCGAAAGAGGCGGGAGAAATGATCGTGAAAAGCTGTCCCGTTCTTTTGCCGATGAGTCTTGCAATGATCTCGACGAGTATTTTAAATTCAATGGGTTTTGAAAAACAGACCTTCCGTTTTTATTTTATCGGCGCGGCGGCGTTGCTGCTTTGTATTTGTCTGCTCCCCTCTCTTATAGGAGGATACGCCTATATCGTGGGAATGGGCGTAAGCTACGCGATCTGCGCGGTCTGCAATCTGGTATTTCTGTTCAAAAAAGTACTTCCCGTCGGGCGAAAATTCGGTTTTTTCCGAAAAACGCTTATATCCGTGGGGTTGATTTTGCCTATCTCTTTCGTCGGTCAGACCTTTGCAAAGCTGTTCAGCCGCTATTTCGGAGAAGTGCTCGCAAGCGTTCTGATCGCGCTGTTTATGGCGCTCGTGACGATCGGGTTTTATTTCGCTTTAAAGATCGTCACCAAGGACTCGGCAAAAAAAGCGTTGCGGTAATCTCGGCGTTAAAAAATAAGAAGTCAAGGAACTTAGTTTCTTGCGGATTGTAAAGGCAGAGCCTTTACGACTCTCTGTCAAGAGCCGCCGAAAGGCGGAATAAAGTACCCTTGATAGAAAAGCGCAAGCTTTTCGTCTCCGCGGCGTTGCCGCGTATTCGCCTCACGGCGAAAGGCGCAAAACTTCGTTTTGCTTTTTGGAGTCCGATAATGCGGGGCGTTGCCCCTGCCCCCAACCAGAAACTGAGTTTCTGGACTTCCCCTTACGCGACCAATCCGCATTTAAACAGACCTTAAAGAAAATTTTTCGGTTTTTTACAGATTTTTCCGCTCGTATCCTTGACAGAAACCTCTTTTTCGTCTACAATAATATTAACGAAAATTTTGGAGGAGCACTATGAGCTACAAAACGAGAGAATGGCGTAACGCTATGCGCGTAACGCTTGACTACAACAATATGACGGACACCTTCCTCGGCGAAAAAGGGTTTTCCCAAAAAGACCTCGCCGCGTATTCCAAAAGAGCGGGCGAAGCGTTCGCTTACGTGAAGGAAAACAGAGGCAAGGACGAGCTGTATATGGGTTGGACGGAGCTTCCCTACAACCAAAAAGAAATCGTGGAAGATATTTTAAAGACGGCGAAAGAAGTACGCAAAAAGTTCCAGTATTTCGTCGTGCTCGGCATCGGCGGGAGCGCGCTCGGCCCGATTATGGCGTTCAACGCGCTTTGCCATTTGCACTATAACGACCTTCCCAAATTCAAGAGAAAAGGTCCGAAATTCTACGTGGAGGACAACGTTGACCCCGTGAGAATGCGCGACCTGCTCGACGTGATCGAACCCGAAAAAACCTGCTTTAACGTGATTTCCAAATCGGGCGCGACGAGCGAAACGATGACGCAGTATCTCATTATCCTCGACCTTTTAACGAAGGCGGGCGTGAACGTGAAGGACAACGTGATCTTTACCACCGACGAAAAGAAAGGGAATTTGAAAAAGATCTCCGACGAATGCGGCGGGATCAAGAGCTATATTCTCCCCGACGGCGTAGGCGGCAGATTCTCGCAGCTTTGCCCCGTGGGGCTTTTACCCGCGGCGGTGCTCGGCATCGACATCAAGGGGCTTTTAGCGGGCGCGGCGTATATGGATTCCGTCTGCAATAAGCCGTCTATGAACAAAAACCCCGCGCTTATGTCCGCCGTTTTGCAGATCGCGGCGATGGAACAGGGCAAAAATATCGGGGTTATGATGCCCTATTCGGATAATTTGAAATTCCTCGCGGACTGGTATTGCCAGCTCTGGGCGGAATCCCTCGGCAAAAACGAAACGCTCGACGGCACGCCTTGCAACGTGGGACAAACGCCCGTGAAGTCGCTCGGCGTTACCGATCAGCACTCGCAGGTTCAGCTTTACACCGAAGGACCTTACGACAAAGTCGTCACCTTCCTTTCCCTGAAAAAATACGGCTGTGAAATGCCCATTCCTCACGGTTGCGAAAACGTTCCCGACGTGGCGTTCCTCGGCGGGCATACGATGGAAGAGCTTATCCAAGCGGAAAACGCGGCGACCGCTTACGCTTTGACGAAGGCGGGAAGAATGAACTACACGCTTTGGATTCCCGAGCTCAACGCGTTTACCTTAGGTCAGCTTTTATTCCTGTTCGAGCTGCAAACGGCTTACGCGGGCGCGATGCTGAACATCAACACCTTCAATCAGCCGGGCGTGGAAGAAGGCAAAAAAGCCACCTTCGCGCTCCTTGGCAAAGCGGGCTATGCGGAAAAGAAAAAGGAACTCGATTCCCTGCCCGAAAAGAACGCTAAATGCATTATCTAAAAACAGCTTCAACGCGACCCTGCCCCGCTCGTTTGAGCGGGGCAGATTGTTTTTCCTTTCCTTTTTTCATTGACTGCGTATAAAAAAATCTTGCTACGGCTATACTTTTACTGACGAAAACCCGTGCCCTTTACATATAATAAGGTAAGGGAGTTTTTTCGGTTTTCAAAAGAGGTAAAATTATGAACGTGAAAAGAGGCGAATTATACTATGCGGATTTATCCCCCGTCGTCGGGAGCGAACAGGGCGGAATAAGACCCGTACTCGTAGTGCAAAACGACGTAGGGAACAAATACTCCCCCACCATTATCGCGGCGGCGGTGACGAGCAAGATCAACAAGGCGCGGCTTCCGACGCATATCGAGCTTCCCTCCGCCTACGGACTCGCAAAGGACAGCGTAATTTTATTAGAACAAATTCGAACGCTGGATAAACGCAGACTCAAAGAACGTATCGGCGAGCTTCCGCCCGCAACGATGCACCGCGTCAACCGCGCGATCCTGATCAGTTTGGGATTCCCCGTCAACAACTGATTTTCGGCGAAAATAACGAAAAAGAAGCAGTCTTTTACAAATTTCGCCCTGTGAAAAGTTATATACTATAACCCGAAAGAACTTCGGAGGTTATTTTCTATGACTTCACAAAAAAAAGCGTCCTCTATGCAGACAGTAATCTACGCGGCGGTTCTCGCGGCGTTTTTATTCCTCTTCCACGTGGGAGACTACGGCGAGCCCTACGGGCTTGCTTTTCTTTTCGCCTGTCTTTCCGCCGATCTGTCCTTTTTTCTTTGCGGGCTTTTCTATCTCTTATCCGCGGCGATCACGGGAGAATGGTTACTGCTTTTTCTCTATCTCGGACAAGCCGTCCTGCTTTTCGCCGCCTTCGCTTTTAAAAAGAAGCTAAGCCCCGTTAAATTCCGCGTACTTACTTTTTCGGCGAACTTCATCGCGCTTGCCCTGTTCGTGATCTTTGCGCCCTTTCAAGGCTACGAACTTCCTTTCGGCGTTTCCTTTCTCGACAATGCGCTTACGCAGAGTATCCTTCTTAGCGCGTTTATTTTTCTTTTATCCGCGGCGTTCACCGTCGCGATGAAAGCGCTTTTGAGAAAGCTTTTGAAATGCCGTTTGCGGGCGGAAGAAATTCTTTTTTGTATTCTTTTGTTCTTCCTCACGGGCGTGGGGATCTGCAAATTTTTAAGCGTGGTCGCGTACACGGGTATCGCGTTTTTCTTTCTTTTAATAATGGCGTGCGTGACCAAAGACGCCACCGCGCTCGTGGGTGCGTTCGTTTTATCCCTGCCCTCCGCGCTCGTCGGGGGCGTATCGCCCGAACGGTTTTTCGTTTACGGCGTAGCGATCGTGTTGTTTGCAAGGTCGGGACGACTCGCCCAAACGTGCGCCGCTTTAGCTGTCTTTTTTTACTACGGGTTTTCCGACGGCGTATACGACTTTCCGACGGCTCAGCTCGTAAAAAGCGTGCTTTCGATGGTATTGCCCTGCCTGTTCTTTCTTTTGCTTCCCGCGCCCTTTTTGCACCGTTTGGAGGACGATCTCGTGTTTTACCGCGAAAAGCATTTATCGCGCATCGCGATCAACCGAAACCGCGCGGCGATCGGCGAACAGCTCTTTGAAATTTCAGCGGTATTTCGGGAAATCCAAACCACCTTTACCGCGCTCGGCTCGTCGGAAGCCGAAGACAGCGCAAAGGAATATATCCGCGGGCTCGTCGTGGAACGGGTGTGCAAAAAATGTTCGCAATACGCCTACTGCGCGAAAAGCGATATGGAAAAACACCTGTCTACTCTCGTTTCCGTAGGGTGTTTGAAGGGGAAAGTCAACCTGATCGATATCCCCTCGGCAATGGCGCAAAAATGCGTCAATCAGAGCGGCGTTTTATACGCGGTCAACCGTCAGATCGGGGATTTCCGAAAATATATGCTCGAATCGGAAAACGCGGCTTCGGGCAGGACCTTACTCGCCAATCAAGCGCAAGGAATCAGCGAGATCTTGCGCGGGATCGCCTTGGAGCAAAGCGAACCGTTGCGGCTGTATAAAGATAAAGAGCGCGCGCTCGATATCGCGCTTTTGAAAGCGGGGATCGTCTGTTCGGAAGTGTTGATATACGGCGAAGAACGGGATTTTACGCTGTCGCTTATCACCTTCGGCAACGCTTCCGTTAAAAAGATCGCAGACGTAGCGTCCACCCTTTTCGGCGTAGAAATGATCATTTCCAAACGCCTGCCTTTAAGCAAGGATAAATACTGCTGTATTCTGCGGAAAAAACCTTATTTTGACGCGGCGTTCGGCGTGGCTTCCGCCACGAAATACGGCGAAACGGCGAGCGGCGACACTCATTCGGTGACGAGGATCGACGAACGGCGGTTTATGGTCGCGCTGTCCGACGGTATGGGAAGCGGAGAATACGCGCGGAAGATCTCCGAAAGCACGATCTCGCTTTTAGAAAGCTTTTACCGCGCGAAAATGCCCTCGCCTTTGATTTTGTCCACCATCAATAAATTGCTTTCGTTTAACCGCGAAGAAAGCTTTGCGTGCGTGGATATCGCAGTCGTCGATCTCGACAGCGGGGAAGCGAATATCGTAAAGATCGGCTCGCCGCTCGGGTTTATCCTTTCGGGCAACGCCCTTAAAATCCTCGAAAGCGCCTCGTTGCCGCTCGGCGTTTTAGACAGCTTACACCCCGATTCCTCGACTTACGTTTTAAAAGAAAACGACGTACTTCTCTTTTTAAGCGACGGTATCACGGCGGCGTTCGGCTCGTCGGCTGACCTTTACGAAGCGTTAAAAACCATTCCCGCGTCCAACCCGCAAGAGCTGGCGAACACCCTGCTCGACAGGGCAATCCAAGCTTACGGCAACGTAGCGAAAGACGATATGACGGTTGTTGCGGTTCGATTATTTAAATCCGCAAGCTGAAAAAGAGCGCAAAAAAAGTGAGCAAGTTAAAGCCTGCTCACTTTTTTTAATCGATTATTCCGCCGTTTCCGACTGCTCAGAGGGTTCGGGTTCTTCCACTTTTACTACTTTTTTAAGCTGGAACACTCTGCCGCACGCCGAACAGCGGTAACCGGGCGCGCCCGATTTGAGTTTGAGTTTCTTTCCGCAATACGGACAAGCCGTTTCGTGCGGTTTACCGTTGGGATCCCATTCGAACACGAGTCCGTCCCATTCGTTCCAAGCAGGCGCTATCGGCTGTTCAGGTGCGGGAGCAGGAGCAGGGGTAGGTGTGGGCGCAGGCGCAGATACAGGCGCGACCGTCGGAGTTTCTTGCACGGGAATCGCCTGCACGGGCGTTGCTTCCTCCACGGGCGGTTGATACACCATAGGTTTTCCGTACTGCATCGGCATCACCATTACGGGCTGACCGTTGGGTTGCATAAATACGCCGGGTTGGGTGATACAATGCAAAGGAACGCGATAAGAGGGTTGGATGGGCTGAGGCGTCGCCGTTTCTTCCGCTTTCGGTTGCTCGCACGCGTTTCGGATACGTTCGTTATTTTTCGTCTTAATAAAAAGATCGAGAACGAAAACGACGATCGAAACGACGGCGATCAGAATAATTTCCACCGTCCATTTATCCGTGAGAACGTAGCGCACGAAGAACCAAGCGATCGCCGTGACCGCCGTAAACACGGAGAACACGCGATAATTCTTCATTCCTCTGCCCTTCATACCGTCGATATTGTATTCAGTGGCGTGGAACGCGTGATTATAAAAGATAAACAGCCAAACGAGAAGCAAGACCTGCAAACAGGAATCGATCAAAAATTTCACGTCGTCCGTAAGCCAACCGAATCCTCTTGCCGCAATACCCGCCATCGTTCCGTTTAAAGAAACCGCTTTTGCAAAGAAAAATACCATTCCCGCAAGCGCTAAAATATGTATCAGATTACGAAGGAAATAAACGCCGACCTTAGACGAACGCTTGTATTCCACCACCGAATCTTCGATATCGTAACGCGCGATCTTCGCGCCGATCAAACCGCAAACCAAGCGGAAAAACACCGCCACGCCGACTGCGATATAAACGAGCGCGGAAAATTCCGCTTTTGCCACCGCATAAATCAAAAGGCATCCGAACAAAATCGTGATCGCCGTACCCGAAAAACAATTCCCGAGTTTTTTCATCGCGAGCGCGTTGCGGTTATAGCCCTTCATACGAGTGGGATTCTTTTTCGAAAGCCCGCTGAGAGACGCAAAGCTTACGAGAAGGTTGATAAACCCGACGAGAAGCATCAGCGTATAGATCACCGCCACGGGCAAAAGCACGAGCGAGTTATAATTCAAGCCGCCTCCAAGATCGAAGACGGGCTTTAAAAAGCTCGCGACCGATATTTCCCACGCTTTGGCATCCCCCGTCGTCACCGTCATAAACGGGATAAACAGGAAGGCAAACAGCGCGATCGAGCCGATCAAATATAAGATACCAGCGCATTTCGCTTTCGAATGCGCCTTTTTAATACGGCGTTTCATCGAAAGGATCTCTTCGGATTGCTCGTTCTGCATAAACGCGCCCGCCGCCATATCCTGCGCATCGGGCTGAGGGGTAATCGCGCCCTCTTTCAGGCGTTTTTCTTTCTTCATTGTTCTTTCCTCCAAAAAAGCGTTTCGATATGCGCCCGACAACCGAGCGCATATCGTTTCCTTTTTTATTTTCTTCTCTTTTTCTCCGGCGTAACGACGGGAATCGTTTCCGGCGCTACGGGGATCGTAGGCGTACCGCTCGCGATCAAAGGCATAATCATAACGGGCTGACCGTTAGGCTGCATATATACGCCCGCCTTGATCTGACCGCGATTCACGCCCATCGAATAATTGAGCGGGGTGGGAGCTTGGTTGGCTCTGTACGTATCCGCGTCGATCATCATTTCAAAATCGTCCTTAGATCTGAATACTTTTCTTTTCATAATCAATACGCCTCCTCGTCTACGAAATAATATTCTACGGGTGCCGCGTTTTCTACCCCGGGTGCGTTAGGGGCCATCGGCATTACCATATATTGCTGTCCGCCGTAGGTGATAAGCCCCGGTTGGGTGAAGCAATGCAAAGGAACGCGACTCGTCTGCGGCGCGTTCGCCACCGCATACTGCGCGTCGAATTCTTCTTGACGTCTGATCTTGCCTTTGACCTTGGGGAAACGGCGCAAGCAACATTCCAAAATAAACGATACGAGAGCGATCGCCGCTATGTAGATCGTTTCGAGGTTGTTGCTGATCCCAACGCTCATAAGGAAGTATTCCACCGCCACGAGCCCGCCTGCAAGCAGGAAGATAAAGAAGGTGAAGATGCGGAAGTTATGCATACCCGCCGCTTGACTTCCGTCGCGGTCGAATTCCGTCGAAGCCGTCGCGTGCTTTACGAGCACGAGCCAGCAAATCACCATCACGAGCTCGATCGCCGCCACGATCAACGCATTGAGATCGTTCGCAATGCCCGCAAAATCGCCCGTCTTGAACAAGTCGCCAACGAAGGCTTTCAAAGTGTTCATTTCAAGGAAGAACCAAGCGATCCCCGCCACCGCCGCAATTTGGAAAAGGTTACGGATAAACGGAGCAAATCTGCCGAATCTTCTCTTTTCTTCCTCAACGCCGCCGTGCGCCGTGAAGAGGCTCACGTTCCCGCCGACAAGCCCGCACCAGAAATGGAACAGGAAGCCGACGCCGACTGCGATATACGCCATAAGCGTGAATTGATAGCCCGTGAGATACAACACGCAGCTAAACAGGATCACCGCAAAGAACGAACCCGAGAAAATTCTGCCGAGGTCCTCCATCGCAAACGCGTTACGGTTAAATCCGTAAGTTCTGCTCGCCTTTTTCTTATACAGCCAACCGAACTTTCCAAAGCAACGGAAGAAGTTGATCAAAAGCACGAGCAACAAAAGGGTGTAGATCAAAGGTTTGATCATAGGCTTGATCACTTCGAGCGTAAAGCCGTTGGTAATATCGAGGAAAGGCTTCCAAAAGGTAAGGATCCAAAGATATTCCGTCGTGCCCTTGTTCTCGTAGCTGAACATACCCAAGCAAGCGAGCGCAAGAAGCGCAAGAGTGCCGAAGAAGTAGAAAAATCCCATCCACTTCGCTTTGTTTTGTGCCTTTCTGACGCGCTTACGCATATTGACCTGCGTCGTCTGCGCGTATTTTTGTTGTTTTACGGTAGGCGCACAACCAATATCCATACCGTAACGAGTCTGAATCATTTCCTGATTCTTCATTGTGTTTTTCCTCCCACTTTTATTTTTTATTTTTTCTCCTTATCTTTGCGTTCCGAATTTCGGAACGCTTCCGTACCTTCGGCGCGCCCTCGCGCCTTTTCTCCCCTTCGTTTGCCCGTATATTTTCTCACCTCCTCGCGCCTTCGTTATCCTCTCTTCCGCGCTCGGAAGTTTTCTCTTCGGTACTCAAAATCGGGGTCAATCGTCGTAGTATTCGTAAGTGCGGGCGTTTTCCGTTTCCACGGGCGGTACGAAATCCACGCCGCCTACGTATCTGCCGCCGAGCAGAGTATCCGATTCGATCTCGTCGGAATCGTCGC
>JAFURH010000030.1 GCA_017471945.1 Clostridia bacterium
TCCGCGTTCTTTGTTTCGTCGCTTTTTGATTTGCAAGCCGTAGGAAATAAGAAAAGCATACTACAAAGCAATAATGAAAATATTTTTTGTAATTTTTTCATTTTCCTTTCTCCTTATTCTTCCACAATCATATACGCAACCGTCACGCCTTCGTAATCGGTAACACTTTCGCCTGTGCCAACGCTAAATGCAAGCTGTAAGCTCTGTAACACACGTACTTTATCCCACTTTGTCGTGGAAAGCTTATTAAACTGCAACGTATTCCAACCAGAATATACTACCGCATCGCCAACCATAACATCGCCACCACCGCTACCTTTCAAATACGTAGATAAATACATTTTCTTTTCGTTCGGGTTGTATACTCGAATGGAAAAAGACGTCGTGTTCTTTGTGAGCGCCGTTTTATCCAAAGCAACTTCTACCGTACTTTCACCGAAATCTACCGGTAACAGCTCTACTTTAACGCCGTTTACACCGTCTATCGTGTTGGTAGAAGTCTCTGCCCCTTTTACCACTTTCATATCGGTCGATAAAGTAAATTCTTTCAAAATCGTTTGCTTGTTTCCAAGCGCCATACTGAACGTTGTGCCGTCTTCAAGCTCGAGCGTCAACACATTTTTCTCGCCTGCAAGCGAACAAGCTACGTTATAAACGTCTTGCGCTTCTTTCGCTTCGCCGTTCACTTTTTTCAGTTTCGTTTCACCGTCGCAACGCACCGTGATATTTGCTTGCGTGCCAACTTCCGTATACTCGGTAATGAATACGCCTTTTTGGGCTAATATACAAAGCTCGATTAACGCTTCTCTTGCGCCCACAAAAGCATTATCCGCATTTGCAGTAAGCGTCGTATCCCCGTATAAGTCCTTGAATAACACCCCTAAAATCGCACGGGGCGAATAGCCTTTTTCTATATACGTCTGCTCTAACTCATAGAACATTTCGTATTCTTCGTGACCGTCACGAATAGCGTGCGTACGCAAGCAAGTAACAGGTCCGAAAATACCGTAGGGTTTCCCAGGGTAAAACAAAAATCCGTCGCCTGGGGACATAGAATCTCGGTTCGATTCCTGATAACAGTCAATCGCATACTCTACACGCGTTCCGGCAAGGGGGTCGTTCGTCTTATCGGTATACAACAAGGATTCCCAGTGAATATCTCCACTAAAATCATAGTCGAAGGACGCCCACGCGGCAAGACGCGGGTCTAACAGTTGCGTGTCGATGCTATATCTAAAATTACCCGTACCGGCGTTGCAGGTGTACCACCATTGGTCATACTCCATATCCTTATACACTTCTCTTGCCTTTGCCGTTTGCGCACCGCCACGAGTCGTGCAATAGGATTGAACGTCATCCGTCAAACGCGTATCAAAATAGGTGGTAACCATATTTACAATTCCACTTGCGGATTCCGCCAAGCTTTCGTGCCAGCGTTCAAACTCAGTCGCGAATTCGTCGTCCGTCATTTCCTCGCCAACAACCGTTTCAACCGCCGATTTTATTTGAGCGACCGTTTCAGAATCGCCATTTCGTAAATCCTCTACGAACGAATCTCGCGCCTCGTTAAAGCTTTTACAAACCGAATTTACAAGCGGATGCGTGTCTTTATGGTGCGGCTCGTCGATAAAACCGCAACGCGTGTCGGTTATCGCTAAATAATCTACCTTATCCACGATACACGCCGCCGTAATAGCAACTAAGCGTTCTCTAAATTTTTCTTGATTGATTCCGTTACCTTGTTGCTCTGTTTGGATACGTATCGTACCCATCGCCGACGATGCAGGCGTTTGTTTAGGGTCACAATATTTACGGAAATTTGCCACCCATTCGGGAATGGTACCGCTATCTACGGGAACGGACATACGGAATTCAAGCATCGTTTCCAAATATTTCGTTTGTAATTCCTCGGAGGAGTTCATTTCCCCTGCCGTACCACGGTCGTCAAAGTGATAGGAGTAGATAGAGCCTAAATGATTGTACTCTGATATTGAATAATCGTAAATGGTAATTTCCGCAGGAACGGTGTGTTCTACGCCGTCCACCGTCAATTTGAAATCGCCTTTATACACACCTGCTTTTGCGTCCTTAGGTGCATAAGTTTCAATATAAATACCTTGATTTTTTCCTGCGTCAACTCTATTCTCGCCGTATTCTACCGCCGTTTCGAAAGGTAAAAGCGCGTCCGGATACCAACCTAAGCCGAGCGTATTTTCGTAATCGACCGCATATACTTCTATGTATTTTTCATTATATACGGCGATATTTTCTTTGGAAAGCGTTTCTCCGTCTGCCGTTTTCAAATCGCAAATTTCCAAGTCGTATTCCTTTACGTCCGCCCCATTTGCCGTGAGGATAATTTGCGTTCCCTCATATTCGTTTTTACAAACGCCTATATTCACGGCAAGCGGATTACGGTAGCTTTCGTCATACGTTTCGTCGCGGAGTACTTTTACGTGCCCTTCCTTAGACCATAAATCTACCGTTCCCGTAGCACTTCCTAAGTCGTCTTTCGATTTGCAAGAAACGGCTGTAAAGAGCGTTGTCACGCTACATAACACCGCAATCGCCGTTCTAAGTTTCTTCATCCCTTTTTCTCCTTAAATAATTTTCGCCGTCGAAAGTAAGCGTTGATATTCGCTATACTCAATAAGAGCGTCTTCCCAAACGTGTTCAGGCGTAACGTAATCGTCGCCTTCACCCGCAAATCGCTGTCTATTGATTCTCGATGCGGTTAACCCGATCAACCATTCGCCTTTCGAGCTGGAATAGTGTTGGAAAAGGGTTGAATCGTTCATAATTTTTTGCACGTCGGTTGCAAAGCTCGAAAGTTGAACTTCACTATCTTGCGTAGGGTCATAACCGTAAGGCATTACCGCCCCAGAACAGTTTTGCGCAACCACTCTTTGCATTTTATCCGTCGCAAGGAAGAGCAGGAATTTTTTCGCCGCTTCTTTTGCCGTTGCATACACCGGAATAACACCTTGACTGTTCGAACCGTAAGAGCAGGTAAGATTTCTCGCTTCACGCACGATTGCGATATCCGTATCGTTTGCAAAGCTGGGCTTTTCCGTCGTAACGCCGTCTACGTAATCGATAATTTGCAATAATTTCGCGTCTGCGTCTTTAATGATTTGCAATTTTGCCTGATCAGGCGTAGCGCTTCTTGCTTCTTGGAAAATTTCCGAATAATTTTGCGTGCTATCCCAGAAAGATAATTTATCCACGATTGCACTATTAACGGGCGTCTTCATCATGCTGTATTCGTCGTTATTGCCCTTGGCTTGGTTCTCTTCGATAATAGGTTTCATTTCGTTTTCAAACCAACCGCCACAAAACAGCATTGCGGCTTCGCGTGTAATAAATCTTGCTTGCGATTCGCTATAATTCAAATCCAAGGTATCTTTATGCAAACGCTTAAAATCCTTTTTATAGAGCTGATTTTGGATTTGGAAAGAATAAAGTCTACCCTTTTGACGTATCGTTTCATAATCGCTTAAAGAGGTAGGATTCCAAAAACGTTCGAACTCAGCTTTGCCTTCGTATTGTGCCCACCAAATAGACGCAATCGTATTGAGATACGACACGCTAAACGAGCCGATCAGCGGAGCCAACGTATCCGACTGCAAATCGTCGCATACGTCGTATAATTCTTCCGTCGTGCGCGGTACGGATACGCCTTTTTCTGCAAACAACGTCTTATTGTAAACGATACCGGTTAAACCGCTTTCATAAGCAAACGTGTACCACTGGTCTTCCCAAACGCCTTCGGAGGTTTCCACTTCGATAGCCGTCATTCCCATAATATCCTTGTTTGCTTTATCTTTAAGCTTTACGTCCTCCCCGGGAACGGTCGTGTTATACATTTCCGTTAAATTTTCCGCTACGTTATCGT
This sequence comes from Clostridia bacterium, assembly GCA_017471945.1. Taxonomy (GTDB): domain Bacteria; phylum Bacillota; class Clostridia; order Christensenellales; family Borkfalkiaceae; genus Scatosoma. The sequence continues at coordinate 3,896 of JAFURH010000030.1, forward strand.
AGCCTTTCAAGCCGTTCTTACCCGAATGAATCAGTTCCGTAAGCTTACTGACAAACAACAAATCCGCCGTCGTAATTTCAGGACCTGCCGTAAGCATATCCGCCGCTCTATCGACCGCTTTCTCCGTTTCAATGACGACGTTATATTCAGGATATTCTTTCTTAAACTCCTCAGCAACCTTATGCAACCATTCTACGCCGTAACCCGATTCCTTTGCATAAATTTCCAGCGTATTCTCGTCGTTTGCTACCTTTTCCTTTTTGCAACCGACAAAGCTCGTCATTGCCATTGCCGTACATAATACTATCGCGCCTATTCTTTTTGCTTTCATCTTCTTTTACTCCCTAATAATAAATTTTCTTTTTGATAAATAATCATTTTACGTTTAACCTTTCAGTCCGCCCATCGTTACGTTTTTCATAATTAAATCCTGACAACAGGCAAATGCAATTAACACAGGAATAATTGAAACAATTACCCCGGTATAATAAAGCGGATAGTTGACTGCTCTCGTCATATCGCTTTCATAAAGGTATAACCCTGCCATAAGCGTCGGATAAGAAGGAAGATATAATAAAATATTCATATAATCGTTCCAACCGCCGATAACGTCAACGGTATACATTGCCATAATCGGTCCCATTGCCATAGGAAGCATAATCTTGAAAAATACTTGGTAATCATTCGCGCCGTCAATCAATGCAGCGTCGCCGTAATCCCACGGTAAGGTAACGAAAAAGGAATATATTACGAAAAACGCTTTTCCCGAATAACCGCCCGCTGATTTAATGAGCATAAACGGCGTATCAAAAATCCCCAAATCGTGCGCTTGTTTATACGACGCGCCACTCGTACCCATAGAAGGATATACCATAATAAAGATAATGACAGCGTACATAAAATTTCTTGCGCCGAATTTGTATTTAGATAAACAGTACGCAACTACACTAGATGCAAATATACCGATCGTCGAGCTACCAAACGTATGCCAAAGGGTATTCCACATCATAATAAAGAAATTCGATTCCTTGACTTTGAGCTTATCAAACACTTCAATATAATTCTTCCATTGCGGCTCGCTTGAAAAATCCAACGGTCCTAACGTAAAGTATTCCAAGCTCGTTTTAAGGGACGTTTGAAACATCCAAACGAATGGATATATGAGCGTAACGCAATACAACGCCAAAATAACGGAAGCAATACCAAAGGCAATTCTGACCCCGCCCGTCCGTTTATTTACGATTTCTACTTCCTTTTTCATCAGTATTCCTCCGGTTCTCGTATTTTGTTTACAAGCCAACGGCTAAACAATACAAGCGGTACGCCGAGCAAGGTGAATATCGTACCTATCGCCGCCGCTCGCGTCACTTGCTTATAGAAATATACTTGTTGATACATTGAATAAGCAATGGTCATGGTTCCCCATTCGCCACCCGTCATAAGCAACGTCGGTCCGCTGGACGTAAAGAGATTACCCACGCTTAAAATAAAGCACATAGACCACGTCGACCAAATAAGCGGGAACGTAATATGTATAATTTCTTGTATCGGCGTAACACCGTCAAGCAAAGCGTATTCCACTACTTCTTTCGGTATACGCTCCATTGCCCCCGAATACAAAATCAAGTTTATACCAAACCCCGACCATAAATTGTAAATGAGCATCGTCTTCATTGCATAGCGCGAATCGTAAAGAAATTTTGGAATGGGATTTCCGCCAAATGCTTGTATAATCTCGTCCAAAGGACCGCCTGAACGAATAAAGCCTTTGAACACCGCTACCATTACCGCCGTTCCGATTATACAAGGTAAATACGTAATAATTTTGTACGCCTTATAGCCCTTAATCTTTTTATAAAAGAAATACGAGATTATAATGGAAATAGGACTTTCCACCAAAAACCCGAAAAGCCAGAACGTTACGGTGTTTCGTATCGCTTCCGCCATATTTACCGAAGGAGTATCGGAAAATAAATTACGAAAATACCATTCGAAATTCGCAAAGCCTACCCAGTCCCCTAACAAGTTGTTGAAAGCCAAAACAAACGAATTAATGTTCAAATACAGCCAAAACACGAAAAAATGCAATACCGGTATAGCAAGCATTATAATCAAAAATAAATTCTTTTGTTTTTTTCGTTGATTAAAAGTTTTCATTTTTATATATAAACTCCTTTACAGTGTATATAGCTAAAATCGGAAGATTAAAGTCGATTTACGGTTGTAATAGTAAGATAATTCCCGATGTCTGTCATTTTACGGTTCAACGCCGTATCGCTGTCATCAAACACAAGCGTTTCTTCCAGTTCAGGGATATCCGTTATTTTTCCGTCTATATAATCGGATAAACGGCTAGTACAGCTTTGTACCCTTTGCAACGTACCACCCAACCGAATTTCTATTGTATCAAATCCGTGCGGTTTATTGTTTTTATACCAAACAGTCCTTGCAGATTCTATAAAATCACGAATTCTTGGAACAAGCTTTTGGTAATCGGAAAGCAATGCGCGCAGTCCGTCTTTATCGCCTTTTTGATAATAGTTTCGCGTCAAATAGCCAAGGTCGTATTTAATAGCAAGGACTTCGCATAATTTTTGATAAAAATCAAACAAATAGGCATATTTTCTCGAACGTGATTTCACAAAAGCAAATTCTTCCGCTTTTTTGTTAAATTCCGTTCTCTCAACGCCGTTTCCAAAGACCATAGAATCAAATCGACCTAAAAAGCAATCGCTATATAACATTGTTTTTGCGCCGTTGGAATACTCTTTTGCCTTGGGAAATTCTACGGGCATTTTCATATCCGTCAACATAAAATCGTCAAAGCTTTCCCCTACCGCTTGCTTAAACAACTGCTTATAATCACACTTAGCATAATACTCCGTCGAAGCATACGCGAGCGTAGGTAAATTCGACTCCGTCGGACATTCGTTGCCGTAATCACCCCAAATCGTAATCATTACGTTATTCAAACCTGCTTCTTTACACGCAGAAAGCGAAGCCGAAAGCGATTTCATACAAGACTCGTTGGACGCGTTATAATTTCGTCCCATATTCGCGCAACCTGCAAACCATAAATTTCGCTCAAATTTTTTATGTTTTTCAATCACGCGTTTATAATGCTCTTTATCCGTCGGCGTATAATCCCAATAAATAAGCTCGATATTTTCAGGTACGCTGTCAATCGCTTCCTGCGATACCTCGCAGTCTTCACGATAGTTACCCAAATCACTCCCCAGCTTAAAAAACATATCCGACCACATCATCGGCTTAAAACCGTATTTTCCAGCAATCGAGCAAACTCGTTTCAAATGCGCCAACAAAATTTCCGAATGAGTGTGATAACCATTCCTATCAAGGTATTTTCCAAGACCGAGCATATGCGCTTCATCCATACCGATATTGATAAGGCGAGAAGAAAAACATTCTGCGCAAACCGCAAACATACGCTCTATAAACTTATACGTTTCTTCTTCTCCAACGAGCAAAATATTATAAATATCTTGTATTTGTTGAAAACGCTTCCAAGAAAAAATTTGGTCAAGATGCGCAAGTGTTTGAATACAAGGTATCAGCTCTATTCCTTTTGACTTCGCGTAAGCGTCAATGGTTTTTAATTCTTGTTGCGTATAACGGCCCCGCATATATCCAAAAAGCGGTTCAGCCGGAATTTCATAGGTATCTTCTGTGTATAACATTAAAGAATTGTAACCCATTACGGACAGCTTATCAATAAAATCTTTTACACCGTCAACGCTCATTACCGCATTACGCGAACAATCGAGCATAACGCAAAAATAACCCTTTTCCATACTTAGCCCTTTATATTTATTAGTATCGTAATAGATTTTGCTCGCAAATTCTATCGAATTTTGCTTTTGACTTAATAATCATATCACATAGTAGTCCCTTTGTAAATAATATTTTCTGATATTTACATATTAAATTATGAACATATTTTTTTGCTGATTTTTGGTAAAAAACCGTCGCTTTTTTAATACAAATTCGGATAAAGCCGATACACCCCTAAACATTTTGCCTTTACTCGTTCCTTATAACGAAAACTATGCAAACTAAAAAAATCATTCAAAAAAGTAGCGTTCAGTTCATAACCAATATCTTCTGGGATTAGCAAAATAAACCGCATAAATTACACGACTTACGACATACGTTCGGTACGATTCGAATTTGCGTGAATAAAATTGAGGCGAAAACGGTTTCTCTTTATATGGGACATTCGGACGTTCAAACCACTTTGCGTATCTACACGCACCTCGAACAACTTAATCGGGCGGTATTTTTGAACGGAAAGATGGCGGAAAATAAAAAATTGCAGTTATTAAAATGAAAAAAA
>JAFURH010000031.1 GCA_017471945.1 Clostridia bacterium
CGTGTTTTCCGTAAGGTCCACGAGGTGGGTGACCGAATCGAACGGCGTGCCCGGTTCGTTGAACCCGATATGCCCGTTCGAGCCTAAACCCAACACCTGTACGTCCTGTTTATAGCTTTCCAAAAGCGCGTTGTAGCGATCACATTCCTTTTGCAAGTCTTTTGCGCTACCGCTCGGCAGGTTGGTATTCTTCAAATCGATATCGATATGGTCGAAAAGGTTCGTACGCATAAAGTACGCGTAACTCTGGTCGTGATCGGCGGTCAGTCCCACGTATTCGTCGAGATTGACGGAGCTTACTTCCTTATAGGAAGTGCCGTTTTCGCGATAGTCCTTCGCCAAATTCTCGTACGTTCCGATCGGGCTCGAACCCGTCGCAAGCCCAAGCACCGCTTTGGAGTTGTTCTTAACGATCCCGATCAGGATATCCGCAGCAACGCGACTCATTTCTTCATAATTTTCCGTAATGATAACTTTCATTTTCAAACACCTCTGTCTAAATTTTCTATCACTAACATTATACTCCATTCCCCCCGCTTCGGTCAAGCGTTTGGGCGAAAAAACGTCTTTATTTTTTTATCTCTTCGTGCCTTTGTTGAAGATCGCGATCGTGCCCGCGCCTGCGTGCGAGCCGATCACCGCGCCGATATCCCCGATCAGGATTTCCGCCTTGGGAAGCTTCTGTGCGATCAAGGTCTTTAAGTACTCCGCGTCCTCGATGCAGTCCGCGTGCGCGATATATACGGGTTCGTTCTCCCCGACGTCCTGCGTCGCCATCATATTCTCAAATAACGCGTGCAAAGCCTTTCTTCTGCCCATACTCTTTCCCACGACGGTCAGCTTGCCTTCGTCGCTCACGTGCATTACGGGCTTGATTTTAAGGATAGAACCGACGATCGCCGTCATACCCGAAACGCGCCCGCCGCGCTTTAAGTGGAAAAGATTATCCACCGTAAAGTGATGGCAGATATGTAACTTCAAATCTTCCGCATAGTCGCGCGTTTCTTCGATCGTCGCGCCCGCGTCCGCCTTTTTGACCACGTAATCGAGAAACAAGCCCTGCCCCATACAAGCGCAAAGGGAATCCACGACGAAGATCTTTCGGTCGGGATATTTCTCGCCAAGCTGCCGCGCCGCTACGTCAAAACTGCCGTACGTACCCGAAAGCGCGGACGAGAAGGTGAGCACGAGCACGTCGCGACCCTTTTCAAGGTGCGCTTCGATATGCTCTTTTGCCGATTCGCTCGTGACCTGATAGGTCGTAGGCATCGCGCCGTCGCGAAGCTTTTGATAAAATTCTTTGACGTCGATCTTCTCGCCGTCCTCCCCGCCGTAATTGACGTTGTTCATCGTGAACCCGAGATTCACGTAGTCCACCGCGTTTTCCGCATAGTAAGCCGCGGTCATATCGCAACACGAATCGGTCACGATATCAAAAAGTCTTTTTGCCATAATTTTTTTCTCCTTTTTTTCTTTCGTTCATTTAAGAACGTTGAATTTTTTAACGCGCTCCGCGCGAAAAGAAAGGTTGACTTCGTATACGCCTTTCTTGAAAACTATTTCCATTTTAGGTTGACCCAAAAGGTCGAAATATTCCTCGATCTTGCGGGAAAAATCCTGCAAAACGAGCATTTTGCACCCCTCGCTCATCACCGATTTATCCGCTTGCAGCACGCTCGTTACGCGTGCGTAATCCGCCGTTTTATTCATTCACATACCCCCTTACAGATTCCTTAAAATCGCCTTTCGGATACGCCCTAAAAGTCCGCCGTAGCGGCGGGTCGTATCGTACAGCTTCCGCTTGCCCGTCGCGAGATTTCTCGCGAGTAGTCGGAAAGGGTAGTGATTGCCGGTAAATTGACTGGTATATAATTCGTAAGACTCGGGCAACACGCCGAGCAAAGGAGTTTTCAACAGCTCTTCGATCTCCTCGGGCGACAGACATTCCCCCGACGAGAGCATATCCCCCCTCATTCGGTTTACGACCACCGATAAGCTTTGCGGTTCGTAGCTTTTCAAAACGGTGATCACTTTATCCGCGTCGCGAAGCGCCGAAACCGTCGCGTTCGTCACCACGATCGCCTCGTCCGCCGCGGCAACCGCGCGGTGAAAGCCTTCGTCGATCCCTGCGGGACAGTCGATCAAAATATAATCGTACTGCGGGGCGAGCGCGTCTAAAACAAGTTTTAACGACTGCGGAGAAACGTACCGTTCGGGCACGGAATGGCTGCTCGGCAACACGAACAGATTCCCGAACTCGGGGTGCGGCACGAGCGCTTGCTTCGCCCTGCACCTGCCCTCGATCACGTCTACGAGGTCGTAGGCGATGGAATTTTCCACGCCCGACATCACGTCGATATTATTCAGCCCGAAATCGGCGTCGCATAAGATCACCCGCTCCCCGCGCCTCGAAAGCGCGATCCCAAGCCCGATCGCGACGGTGGTTTTCCCGACCCCGCCTTTTCCGCTCGTCACGACGATCTTTCTTGCCATAGCCCGCTCTCCTTGCTTTTTTGCTTCCGCTCAAATAAGCATAGCAGAAAGCGCGGAGAAAATTTCGTCGAATTTCGTCGTTTGTTAAATATTCTTAGCAAATATATTCTTACAAAAATACTCCGTCGCTTCTCACCCGAAGGACGGAGCAAGTTCAATTTTTAAGCTATGTAGTCAACGGGCATTTTTTAACGGTTGCGCTTGCAAAGCTCCGCGCAGACCTCGGAGATATTCACGCCTTTCGCCGCCAACAATACCATCATATGATAGAGGAAATCCGCCGCTTCGTCAACGACTTCGCTCTTTTCGGAGTTCTTTGCCGCGATCACGAGCTCGACGGCTTCTTCGCCGACCTTCTTTGCGATCTTGTCCACGCCGCGGATAAATAAGTAGCTCGCGTAAGAGCCTTCCTCGGGGTTTTTCTTGCAGTCCGCGATCATTCTTTGCAGTCTGCCGAACATTTCCGCGCCGATCGTGTTATATTCGCCCACGAGCTGTTCGTCGAAACAGGTAAACGCTTTCTTTTCGGGATTCGCCTGCCCTTTTTGCTTTACCTTTAAAAGCAAGGTATCCGAGTCGTGGTCTAAAAACGCAGCCATCACTTTTTGCGTGTTGCCGAGCGCCTCGCCGTATTTGGTGATCGTCTTTTTGGAACGACTGTAATAATGCGCGTAACCCGTTTCAAAGGTCTTGTTAAACGCTTCCGCGTTCATATATACGAGCATCAGCACTTCGCCACTCTCGTAATCCTGCGCCACGACGGGAACTAATCCGTCCTTATCCCATTTGACTTTGGAAATATCCACTTTCGCCTTCTTTTCAACCGCCATAAGACAACCTCCTTGCCGTTCTCCACGATTCTACTATCTTTATTATACTATAAATCTTCGTTTTCGTCAACGATTCGGGAAAAACTTTTTTGAATTTTCACCTATTTTTACACAATTTTTACGTTTTTTTAGTTCAAAACGATATCTTTCAGCCGATTATACTTGCGTATCGCCGCGTTTCGGAGGGCTTCCGTATCAAATCTGCCCTCGAACGCCTCGTCGGAAAGCTTCTTCGCGACGAAGATGACCTGCGTGGGATATTTTAAATTTTTAATGTCCGAAAGCATTTTCCCCGACTGCCGCGTGCCGAAGAAATCCCCGCTCCCGCGCATTTCGAGGTCCTTTTCCGCGATCTTGAACCCGTCGGTGTTGTTCTTGATCGTCAAAAGCCGCTCTTTCGCGTTTTGGCTCTCCGCGCCCATCAAAAGGAAACAATAACTCTTATCGCTTCCACGCCCGACTCTGCCCCGAAGCTGGTGGAGCTGCGACAGCCCGAACCGTTCGGCGTTATAAATAATGATAATCGTCGCGTTCGGCACGTCCACCCCGACCTCGATCACCGTCGTGGAAACGAGACAATCGTAGGCTTTTTGCTTGAACGCCGTCATCACTTCCGCCTTTTCTTTTTCCTTCATTCTGCCGTGCAACAGCCCGAATCTGACCCTCGGCAGACGGTTTTTCAATTCCTCGTAAAGCTCTTTTACGCTGATCAGCGCGCCTTCCTCGTCGTCCTCGTCGATCTTCGAGCACACGAAATAGGCTTGCTTGCCCTTTTGCACTTCCCCGTCCACGTAATCGAGCATTCCCTCGTATTTGCTTTCGGGCACGATACTCGTGGAAATTTCCTGTCGCGCCTTGGGCTTGTCCGTGATGCTCGTCACGTCCAGATCCCCGTAGAAAATCAGCGAAAGGGTGCGTGGAATGGGCGTCGCGCTCATCACCAGCATATCCGCGCCCACCCCTTTTTCCGCGAGCGCGTTTCTTTGCGCCACGCCGAAACGGTGCTGTTCGTCGCACACGATAAACGAAAGGTCGGGAATCTCCACGTCCCCTTGAAAGATCGCGTGCGTGCCGCAAAGGATATCGATCTCCCCCGCTTTCAGCCGCGCCTTTAACTCCCGTTTTTCCTTCGCGGTCATACCGCCCGAAAGATATCCCACCTCGTATTCGGGGAAATATTTTTTGAGCACCGCGTAGTTTTGCGCCGCGAGCACTTCGGTGGGGGAAAGATACGCCGCCTTATAGCCGCTCTTCACCGCCATAAAAATCCCGCAGAGGGCGACCGCCGTTTTGCCGCTCCCCACGTCCCCTTGCAACAGCCGATTCATTCGCGTGGGAGAATACACGCTTTCGAAAATATCGTTCACGGCGCGTTTTTGTCCGTCCGTCAGCTCGAACCCGAACCGCTCGGAAAACTTCTTCACCTCTTCGCCCGTGACTGTATATTTATGCAATCGGACGTCCTCTTTCCCGCCCTTGATAATTTTAAACGCGGAAACGAGCACGAAATACTCCTCGAGCGCGATCCGCTCGCTCGCCGCGTCCTTCAACGCCCTGTCCGTCGGATTATGCACTTCGTGATAAGCCTTCACCAGCGAACCGATCCCGTATTTATCCAACAGCTTTTGCGGAATCACGGAATTCAAATTCGTCTTTAAAAGGGCTTCCTTCACCGCGTCGCGCACGATCTTTTGGCTGAGCTTTCCCTTTAACGAATAAACGGGCAAAATGCCTTTTAAGCGATAATTTTTATCGAGCGGCTCGAAGGTGGGATTGACCAAGGAAATTTGACCGTATTTGTTCTGCACCCTGCCGTAGAAAAGGTATTCGCCCGCTTTGAGCTTTTGCGCAACGTAGGGCTGATTAAACCAAACGGCGGTGAATGCCAGCCCGTCCTGCGAGCAATACGCCTTCACGACTTTAAGCCTTGAAGCGTAGTTCACGGGCGCGAGCCGCGTGACCTCGCACGCGATCAGCACCATATCGTTATGATACGCCGTCCTAAGCGAGGCGCGCTCGGTGAGATCGAGATAGGCGCGCGGATAGTAGCGGACGAGATCCTCCACTTCGAAAATGCCGAGCTTATTAAATTCCTTCTCTCTTTTTTCGCCGATCGAGCGAAGCGCCGAAAGCTTCATTTCCGCCTCCAAAACCGCACGCAAACGATATAAAAAGCGAGAAAAGCGCCGCCGCTCCTCCCGCTTTCGTATTATTTATTTTTGCATAAATATTTATAATTATACATTTTTCAACAATTTATGCGTTTATTCCAAAGAAATCAAATAGTAATATACGGGTTGCCCGCCGCTGTGGAAATCCACGTCGCAGTCGGGATATTTTTCCGCAATCTCCGTCGCCAGCGCTTCCGCGTCGTCCGACTTCACGTCCTCGCCGTAATAAAGGGTGATCACCTGATGGAAATCCTCTTTCATTCTACCGATCAGCTTTAACACCGCTTCGGAAACGTTTTGAGATTTCGCTAGGATCTTCTTATCGTCAAGCCCGATAATATCCCCTTCCTTGATCGAGAACCCGTTGAGCGAGGTGTTGCGCACCGAATGGGTGACTTGACCCGCTTTCACGTTGTCGAGCGCGTGCAACATATTCGTCTTATTCTCTTCCACGCTGACTTCGGGATTAAATTCAAGCGCCGCCGCAAACCCTTGCGGTACGTTCTTGGTCGGAATCACGTGGATCGTCTTGTTTTGCACGAGATTTTTCGCCTGTTCCGCCGCGAGGATAATGTTTTTATTGTTGGGGAACACGAACACGTGCTCCGCGTTGATCTTCTGCGCCGCTTGCGCAATGTCGGCAGCCGAAGGGTTCATCGTCTGCCCGCCTTCGATAATGCGATCGACGAAAAGATCCTTAAAGATATCCGAAAGCCCTTGCCCCGCGCAGATCGCGAGCATACCCATTTCCTTCTTTTCCGCTTCCATCTTGGCTTTGAGCTGACGGTTCTGTTCGAGCATATTCTCGATCTTTGGTCTGTCGAGCTCCCCAAGCTCCAACGCGTAGGTGAGCGCTTTGCCGGGTTGGTTGGTATGCACGTGCACTTTCACGAGGTCAAGATCCCCGATACAGATCACGCTGTCGCCGAGATTCATCAATTTTTCGCGCAAACGGTCGATATCCGCAAGCGTCGTGCTCTTTTTAAGATTGATAATAAAGAATTCCGTACAATAAGCGAACTGAATTTCCCCTAAATCGAGGTTGATAATATCCGAATTATCCCCGAATTCCGCTTCCTGCTGTTCGGAAGAATCCACGGTGATCTCTTCCACCTCTTCGCCCGTCAGCGTCGCCGCAAACCCTTTGATAATGGTCATAAGCCCAACGCCGCCCGAGTCCACGACCCCCGCTTTTTTAAGTACAGGCAACAACTCGGGAGTTTTCGCAAGCGCCTTGTCGCCCGCCGCGATCACTTCCGCGAAGAAGTCCTCGAAAGTCTTTTTCTTCGAAGCGATCTTGCTCGCGTGCTCGCTCATCATACGAACGACCGTTAAGATCGTGCCTTCTTTGGGCACGGACACCGCGCCGTAAGCCACCTTCGTGCCCGCCTCCATCGCCTTTGCAAAGGTTTTGGTATCAAATTCGCCGCCGCATTCGCGAACGACGGAACAAATCCCTTTTAAGATCTGAGAAAGAATAACGCCCGAATTCCCTCTCGCGCCCTTTAAAGCGCCTTTGGAGATCGCGTCGCAAATCTCCATAAACGCGTTCGAAGAACACGTAGAAAGCTCCTTGACCGCCGACTGCATCGTGAGCGACATATTCGTACCCGTATCGCCGTCGGGAACGGGGAATACGTTCAAAGCGTCCACTTTCGCCCGATTGTTCTCAAGCGATTTCGCGCCGACGAGAATCATTTTGCGAAATTCGGTATTGTTTATTGTTTTATGCATTTTTAATGCTCCTTATAATCAATTTAATAAGAAGGGTTCAGAATGCGCTGTAAGGAAAAATCAAAGGAATCGCGCCGTTTGAATGCGTATCGGCGCCGCGCAAGGGAATTTCTTCCCGTTATCTTTTTACCCCGACGACGTTCACGTTCACCGTGTTGACGATCATACCGGTAAATCTCTCCAATTTGTATTTGACCGCCTCTTTCAAAGAATCGGCAACCGCGTCAATGGAAACGCCGTATTTCACAACGACGGAAACGTCGATGTAAATTCTGTTTCCCGAAGTGAACACCTTAATACCGTCCAAAGATTCCTTTAAAGAATGTTTGGCGCATTTTTTCGACGAACGGCGCGCGTAAACGCCTACGATCCCATAGGACTCGATCGCGGTGTGAGAAGCGACTTTTGCTATCGCAAGGTCGTTGATAGAAATTTTGCCGTAAGCATTACTGGTATTAACTGCCATATTTTTCACTCCAAGTTCTTATCCATTGTACACTATTTCTTTGAATTTGGCAAGCAAATTTTTGTATTTATAAATATTTTTTAAATTTTTTGTCTTTTTGGGCGCGTTTTTAATTGCTTTTTCGCGGAAATAATGCTATATTATAAATGCTTGTTTTGCGCCTTGCGGAAAAGCGGAAGAAAATCTTTCCGCACGCGCGAAGTAAAATAAGGCAAAATAATCTCACTCGGAGGTGTCAATATGTCAAGAGTATGCAATATCTGCGGTAAGGGCCAAGCTTCGGGCAACAACGTCAGCCACTCCAACCGTAAAACGAGAAGAACTTTCAAAGCCAACGTGCAGAAAGTCAGCTACGTGGAAAACGGTAAGGAAACGACGGGTTACGTCTGCGCAAGATGCTTGAAGAAAGCTGAACGCGCGTAACGTATTTGCGCCGCGGCGCAAACGAAGAAACCTCTTGACTGTTTGCTAAGCAAACAGTCTTTTTTCGTTTCTTAAAAATAATTCAGGGGGCTTACCAGCCCCCTATTTTTGTTCCTTATATTTCTTTCACGCCTTCAACTCGGCAATCGTTTTCGCGCGGTCGGGTGCTTTAAACACCGCGCTCCCCGCCACGATCACGTTCGCGCCCGCCGCCTTCACTTCCGCAACGTTCGCCGCGCTTACCCCGCCGTCGATCTCGATATCGATCGTTTTCCCGCACTTTTCCACGATCGCTTTCACCTCGCGAAGCTTATCGAGCGCTTCGGGAATAAACTTCTGCCCGCCGAACCCGGGGAACACGCTCATTACGAGCACCATATCGCACGTAGGGATCACGTCGGCGATCTTCGAAACGGGGGTATCGGGATTGATGACCGCGCCGCATTTCACGCCCGTAGACTTGATAAGCTCCAACACTTCCTTTAAATTGTCTTGACAAGCCTCCCAGTGTACGGTGATAATATCCGCGCCCGCTTTTGCGAAGCGTTCGACGTATTTTTCGGGGTGTACGATCATTAAATGGCAATCGAGGGGCAGAGAAGTGATCTTGCGAAGATCCTCCACCATTTTGATCCCGAAGGTAATATTATTGACGAACACGCCGTCCATCACGTCGCAATGCACGACGTCCGCGCCGCTTTCTTCCAAAGATTTGACTTCCTCGCCCATTTTGGAAAAGTCCGCCGATAAAATAGAGGGTGCGATTTTGATATTGTTCATAAACTGTACTCCTTTACAAACGCCAAGCGTTTGGTTTTTTATTTTTGAAAATATGATATTTAAATATGGAAAGAATATTCGCGCCGAGCTCGAACGAATAGGATACGACGGTAAACACCGCCGCCCCGATCAGCGCGTTATACGCGATAGAAAGCACGGTCGGCACAAGCGTTAAAAACCGCATAATTTTTAAGTCGCGGATACGGAAGGTAAACGCGTATAAAACGAGCGAAACGAGGCAAATAAGATCGAGCGGCTGCGCCGTTTTGAGTATTAAAAAATTCACGAAGCCGTAGGAGGCGATCGTCAGCGCGGAGAACAAAAACGCCAACTCGATCGGCGCGGGTTTGCCCTTGTTTTCGAATGCGTAATAAGTAAGCGTGCGCAGTAGCCCGACGAACAGCCCGATCATTGCGAAATATTGCCCGCCGAACAGATACGAAGCGATCAAAAACACGATCCCGAGCGACTGAAAGAGCAGATAGAATTTTTTATTGGAAAAGAAATAACTCGCCGCGATGAGCGCCATCGCGATAAAGCTCGTAAGAAACGTTAAAATTTCAAACAGCATTTATTCATTCCTTCCTAATTTGATTTTTCGCCTGATTACAAGGATAGCGCACGAGTGCAGTACCGTCGCCGTCAACGCCCAAGTAATCGGATAGCAAAGATAAATCGTGGCAATCGTAGGATACGCGGGGAACACGGTCAACAGCCACACCACGCGCAAAAGGCACGACCCGACGAGCGAAATGACCATAGACGAAACGGAATTGCCTAAACCGCGCAATACGCCCGAGCCTACCTCCATTATTCCGCAAAGGAAATACGGCAAGTTGTTGTAGATAAGCTGGGTCGTAGCCGCTTCCATCGCGATGGCTTCCAAGCTGCCCTCCGCGCCGTCCACCACGCCGTAAAGCGCCAAAAGAGGATCTTTGAAAAGAAAAATCAAGCTACTCAAACAAATCCCTATAACGCTTACGATCGCACAACAGCACCCTATGATCGGATACACCCGCTTGGGTTTATTCGCGCCGATATTTTGGCTCGTAAAGGTCAGCGCGCCTTGATACACGGCGTTTTGCGCCGTATACACGAAGTTGGAAATATTCGTCCCCGCGGCGCAACCGTTCACGACAGGCTGATACTTGCTCTCAGGCGGGCTGACCGCGTTATTGACGGTAACGATAGAGGACTGTATCAGCATATTCGAGATACAAAACAGCGTGCTTTGCAACGCCGAAGGAAAGCCTATGTATACGATATCTTTAAGCTCTTTTTTATGCAGTTTCAAAAGCTTGAACGAAAACGCAAGCCCTTCTTTATCCCGCGCGAGCTTCCACAACAGCGCGAGGAAGGAAACGAGATTGGAAATCGAAGTCGCCAGCGCGACCCCTTCCACCGACATTCCGAGCGCGAGCACGAAAAACAAATTCAACCCCACGTTCAACAGCCCCGCAAGCGCCAGCACGATAAGGGGCGTTTTGCTGTCCCCTTTTGCACGGAAAATCGCGATCAGATAATTCGTAAGCGCAAGGAAGGGAACGCCCGCGAAATAAAAGTAGGTATATTTCACGGCTAAATCGAGCAGATTCCCCGTATTTCCCATCGCCTTTAAAACGAGTCGGGAAACCGAAGCGCCGATCGCCGCGCCGACCACGCCGAAAAACAGCCCCACGAGCAAAGCGGTATGCGCGGCGCGACGGGCTTTTTCCTTTTCGCCCGCACCGATATACCGTGCGACCACGACGTTCGCTCCCACCGAAAACCCGATAAAAATATTGACGATTAAACTGACGAACGAACCCGTCGTGCCCACCGCGCCGACGGCGTTTACCTCGTCGGACAAGCTCACCACCATCATATCGGCGGCGTTATATAAAGTCTGCAACAAATTCGTCGCCACGATCGGCAACACGAACAACAGGATTTTCGAAAATAATTTCCCCTCGGTAAACGAGATTTTGTTCTTTGTTTTCGTCATATTCCAAACGATCCTTCGTAGTTTCTACCGTTTTTCCTCTATATAGCTCGCGCGGAGCTGTCCGCACGCGCCCCCGATCTCCACGCCGATCTGACGGCGCAACGTGGCGGAAAGCCCGCCCTTTTCCAAAACGCCCAAAAACCTATACGCCGCCTTGTCGGAAATGCTTTTTAATTCCCGTTCCTTCACCTCGTTTAATCGGATAAGGTTGACGTGGCAAGGCTTGCCTTTGAGCAGGGCAACGAGCGCTTTGGCGTGCTCCTCGTCGCAGTTTTCGCCGTCGATAAGAGTATATTCGAAATAATACCGCCGCCCCGTTTTTTGGAAATAGTACGCGCACGCTTTCAAGATCTCTTCGATCTTATACGCCTTCGCCACGGGCATCGTCCGCACTCTGTCCTCGTCGCTCGTCGCGTGCAGGGAAACGGTCAAATTCAAGGGGATACCCTCGTCGGCAAGCCTATACATTTTCGGCACGATCCCGCAAGTGGAAAGAGAGATATTCCGCGCGGAGATCCTCGCGCCCTCTTCCGCGGTAACGTTCTTTAAAAACTTCACGACCTCGTCGTAGTTATCGAGCGGCTCGCCGCTCCCCATCAAAACGATATTCGTCACGGCGCGGGCGGTTTTCCCGTCCCCTTCCGCGTCCTTTTTATGGAGCGCGTTCACCACGAGTATTTGCGAGAGTATCTCTCCCGCCGTGAGGTTTCGCACCAAACCGCCGAGCGTGGAAGCGCAGAACTTACACCCCATTCTGCACCCTACCTGCGTGGAAACGCATTGCGTGTAGCCGTATTTATATTTCATCAGCACGCCCTCGACGAGGTTTCCGTCGGCAAGCTCGAACAGGTATTTTTCCGTGCCGTCCTGCGCGTAGAAGGTTTCGCTAATCTTTACGGGCTGATTCTCGTAAACTTCGAGCAATTTTTCTTTAAACGCCTTGGAAAGGGAAGTGATCCCGTCGATGGTTTTGCCCTGCGTCAAGCCCTCGTAGAGCTGTTTTGCGCGGAACTTTTTCTCCCCGAGAGAAAGCACGAGCCCTTCCATTTCCGCATACGATAAGTCTTGCAATATTTTTTTCATTCGGCGCTCCTTAGAAAAACTTTCTATCAAGGGTCAAGGGGCTTAGCTCCTTGTGGGGTGCAGGGGCAACGCCCCGCATATCTAAGCCCGAGTAAAGCAACCGATAGGTTGCGTCCTTCGCCGTGAGGCGATCACGCGGCACAGCCGCGAAAACGGAAAGCAAAGCTTTCCTTATTTGGGTACCCTTTTCGTGGGCTCTGCCCACACCCGCCAGAAACTGAGTTTCTGGACTTCCTATTTTCTTATTAGTTTCGCCACGTAGAACCCCGCGCCGAAGGCGGTATCGGGCAGAAACTGCAACCCGTATTTCTTCTTTTCGTGCGCGAGCGGACTTTCGATCGGCGTGGCGGTAAATTCGGGATTATTCTTCAAAAATCCCCCCACGATCCCGTCGTTCTCCGCTTCGAACACCGAACAGGTCGAATAATATAACGCCCCGCCTTTTTTTACGTACTTCGCCACCGCGCTTAAAATCGCCGTCTGCGCGGTTTTCAGCCCCGCATAGTCCCGCTTATTTCCCGCGAGCTTGATATCGGGGTTTTCGCTTACCGTGCCAAACCCCGAACAGGGCGCGTCGCATAACACGCCGTCGAATTTATCCGCGAACGCCTCGTCGTAAACGGAGCTGTCCTTTTGCCTTTCCTCGATATTTTCCGCGCCCATACGCGTTTTATATTGCCGAATGAGCTCTACGCGGTGCGGGTGCAATTCAAACGCCGTCACTCGCCCGCATTTTTTCGCAAGCAACACGGACTTCCCGCCCGGCGCGGCGCACGCGTCGAGGAAATTTTCGCAAGGGGAAACGATATCGCAGATCGCGATACTCCCCACCGACTGAAAGGTGTACTCGCCCGCGTCGAATCCCTCGTCGCGAACGAAGCTCGTAAAAATATAATTATGCGGAAAAGGCGTTTGGATATGCGTTTTGGAAAGATATTTTTCCTCGCCTTTTTCAAAGCGTACCGACACCCCCGCCGACTTCGCGCCCGCGATTTTTTCCGCGCGCTCGCCGTATTCTTTTTTCAGCTTTTTATATTCTTCCAAAGGATAGGAAAGCCTGATCGCTTCCCCCTCTACGCCTTTGGGAATCGCGCCGTCCGCTTCCGCTTGATCAAACCTTCGAAGGAAGGCGTTCACGAACCCCGAAACGCCCGATTTTCCGAGCTTTTTGCACAGCCCCACCGCGCAGTCCGTTACCATATACCGTGGCTTTTCCATAAACAAAAGCATATACAGCGAAATTTTGAGAATGGTGCGCACGGCAAGCTTGGGCGCTTTTTGCGCGTAACGCTTGATGCAAAAATCGAAATATCCGTCGTTTTCCAGCACGCCGTACACGATCTTGACCGTGCGCGCGCGGTACTGTTCCTCGATATAAGTATCCGCGATCGCCTGTTTGAGTCTCGCGCCGTCCGAATAGATCTTCGTCAAGATCTGAAAGGGGTCGTAAACGGGATTGCTCAACATTCCAGCACCTGACCTTTACGGGCTTTTCTGCCGTTCAAAAAATCCCCGCCCTTCATTCGTTTCCCGCCCGCGGCTTGCACCTCTAAAAGCTTTACCGCGCCGTCGCCGCATTTCACGACCAGCCCGCGCTTTACGCTCTCCGAAAGCACCTCGCCGCACGCCGCGTTCTCCTCGCCTTCTTCAAGCGAAGCTTTCTCGGCAAGATACACGTTGATCTTATTCCCGTCAAGGGCGGTATACGCAACGGGCGCGGGGTTCATTCCGCGCACCAGATCGACGATCTCCTTCGCCGTTTTCGTAAAGTCGATTTTCGCCTGTTCTTTATGGATTTTTCGAACGACGTTCACCCCTTCCGCGCTTTGCTTCGTTAAGGTATATTCGCCCGTTTCAATGCGTTTTAACGCCTTCACGATCGCTTCCGCTCCAAGCAAAGACAATCGCTTAGAAAGCTCCCCGCAGGTTTCCTTTTCGTCGATCGGCGTACGCTCTTCCAAAAGAATATCCCCCGAATCGAGCCCGAGCTCCGTTTTCATCACCGAAACGCCCGTTTGCGTTTCTCCCGCTAAAATACAGCTTTGAATGGGCGAAGCCCCGCGGTACTTCGGGAGTAACCCCGCGTGAATATTCCAAACGCCTTTCGGAAAACAATCCAACGTCTCTTGCGTTAAGATCTGCCCGTATGCGCAAGTCACCAAAAGCTCCCCGCCGAGCGCTTTCACCGCGGGAAGCTCGTCTTTGATTTTTTCGGGCTGCAAAACGGGAATCCCGAGCGCTTCCGCCGCGACCTTCACGGGCGGCGGGGTCAAAATTCCCTTTCTGCCTTGCGGCTTATCCGTCTGCGTGATCACGCCGACGACCGTAAAGCCGTTTTCGACGATTTTTTTGAGTGGCGCGACGGCGAATTCCGGCGTACCCGCAAAAACGATGTTCATAAAATCTCCCTTAACACTTCTCTATATGCGTTGCTTTATCGATATACAACACGCCGTCTAAATGGTCGAGCTCGTGGCAGATCGCACGGGCGAAAAACCCCTTCGCCTGCAATAAATGCTTCTCGCCGTTTCTGTCCTGATAAGAAAGCTTAACTTTCATAGGCCGCGATACGATCCCGTTTTTCCCGCGCACGGAAAGGCAACCTTCCCAACCGCTCTGCTCTCCTTTTTGCATCACGATCTCGGGGTTGATAAATTCAAAATACCCCTCGTCCACGTCCACTACGCAAACGCGGCGCAAAACGCCCACCTGCGGCGCGGCAAGCCCCGCGCCCTGTTCGAATTTCACCGTATCCTTCATATCGTCCAAAAGCTGAACTAATTTCTCGTCAAAGACCTCGACGGGCTGACATTTTCCTCTCAGCACCTCGTCGCCTACTTGTACTACGCTACGAATCGCCATATTCGTCTTTCTCCTTTTTAACTTAAATTCGAGGGATTTTCCTCTACCGAAACGAGCGCGTCGCGACTTCTCGCATTCGCGCAAATATCGTAAATTTCGGGCAACACCGAAACGTCGGAAAGCCGCATCAATACCTGATAGCGGAACTTGTTCTGTATCCTCTTGATGGGCGAACGCATTTTGTTGAAAAACAAAAACTTCTCCGCGTTATTTTGATATAAAACTTCAAGCTCGGTATACGTCGCTCTGAGCGTTTCCATCGTCTTTTTATCGTCCTCGCCCGTCACGAGCACGCGCACGATTTTCGAAAAGGGCGGGAACGCCATCGCCGCACGCAGGGAAATTTCGTTTTCGTAAAACCCCTCGTAATCGTAGGAAGTTGCAAACCGAAGCACTTCGTTTTCGGGGTCGAAGGTCTGCAACACGACTTTACCCTTCTCGTCCGCCCGTCCGCTTCTGCCCGCCACCTGCGTCAAAAGCTGAAAGGTGCGCTCGCCGCTTCGGTAATCGGAAAAATGCAAGCTCATATCCGCGTCCAAGATCCCCACGAGGGTGACCGCGGGAAAATCGTGTCCCTTCGCGATCATTTGCGTGCCGACCAGAATATCCGCTTTCCTTTCCCCGAACGCCTTTAAAATTTTATAATGCCCTTCTTTGCCGCTCGTCGTGTCGTTATCCATTCGAAGGATACGCGCGGACGGATACAGCTTTTGCAAGCTCTCCACGATCCTTTGCGTACCCGTGCCCGCGTAGGACAGTTTCCGACTCCCACATTCGGGACAACCGAACAACATACCGTATCTCGCGCCGCAGTAATGGCATTTGAGGCAATCCTCGTCGCGGTGGTAGGTGAGCGACACGTCGCACGCCTCGCATTTGGCAACGTACCCGCATTCCTTACAAATCACCGTTTGCGAATACCCGCGGCGGTTCAAAAACAAGATCGCCTGTT
The DNA here is from genome assembly GCA_017471945.1 of Clostridia bacterium. Classification (GTDB taxonomy): domain Bacteria; phylum Bacillota; class Clostridia; order Christensenellales; family Borkfalkiaceae; genus Scatosoma. Next base: position 15,779 of record JAFURH010000031.1, read on the forward strand.
TTTCGCTTTCAAGACACTTTTCGATCTCCTCTTTCAAAACGAGGGAAAAGGGCGAATTGTTCCCGCGCCGTACCTCCCGTCGCATATCCGCGATCACGATTTCGGGCAAGGGCTTACGATTGATCCGCTTTTCCAACCGAATCAAATTAAACTCCCCTTCCTTCGCCCGTTTATACGTTTCCACGGCAGGCGTCGCGCTGCCTAAAACGAGCTTACACCCGTTATAATTCGCCCGCACCCTCGCCACTTCGAAGGTGGAATATCGGGGGGCGGTTTCGCTCACGTAGCTCGAATCGTGTTCCTCGTCCAAAATGATAACGCCGAGGTTTTCCAAGGGCGCGAACACCGCGCTTCTCGCGCCGATCGCGATCTTCGCTTCGCCCGTTCTCAGCCGCCACCATTCGTCGAACTTCTCTCCCGCCGAAAGCCCGCTGTGCAAGATCGCGGCGTTGCGCCCAAACCGTGCGCGAAGCTGTGAAAGCATCTGCGGCGTAAGCGAAATTTCGGGCACGAGAAAAATCGAGCTTTGCCCTTTTTTCAAGCACTCCGCGATCAGGTTCAAATAGATCTCCGTCTTACCGCTCCCCGTCACGCCGTGCAAAAGCTGTACGGTACGGGAATCGGCGCGTATGCGTTCGATCGCCGCAGACTGATCGGGCGTTAAAACGTGCTCGACCGACTCGCCCTCCACCGTCTTATACGGGTCGCGCAAGATCTGCTCTTTGCTCACGCGGATATACCCCTTCTTTTCCAAAGCGGTAAGCCCGCCGGGGAACAGGTTGTTTAAAACCGCCGTTTCCGTCTTTCCGTTTTTTTCGAGATACTCCAAAACGCCGAGCTGATTTTTCGCCGTCTTTCTTATCTGCGCTTCCTCTTTTTTCACGCAAAGCTCCGCAAAGGTACGGTAAAGCTCGCGCACCTTTCCCGTGCGCATTTCGCTGGGCAAAAACAAGCGCAAAGCGAGCGCTTTAGGAACGCGGAAGCGTTTCACGATTTTTTCGGCAAGCCAAAGGCTTTCTTTTGTTAAAGCGGGCAACTCGTCCGAGGCGGGCAACAGCTTTTTCAAGCGGCTTTCGGGCAAATTCGAGCTTTCTTTAAGCTTCATCACGAAACCCGAAAGTATCTTCCCGCCGAACGGCGCGCGGACCCGACTGCCGACGATAACGCTATCGTCGCAGAGATAATCGAATATTCTGTCCGTTTCGCTCGTGGCGATGTCTACGATGACTTCGGCGATCATACCTTAACGCTCTCCCGTATAAAAACCAAATTGCCCCGAATGATCGAGGCAACGGTCAAATTCCTTGGTTTCAGTCCTTTGCAATAACGACTTTCCCTTCCGCGATATCGTTGCACGCGGTGAGAAGCTCTTTGTTTCTTCCGTTCGAGTCAGCGCCGAGATTTTTCTCCGCCTCGATGATCTGGCGCGCACGCTTCGCCGCCACCGTGCACAGCGCGTAACGGCTGATGGGTTCTTCTTCCGTACCGAGTTTTCTGATAAGTACGTCTACTGCAGGTTCGTTGATCATAATATTCACACTCCTTGTCGTGTTTTTTCTTTTTTTATTTTATTCTCTCGATTTTGCCAAATCGATCAGATCGCAAATTTCTTGCACCGCTTTTTCCAACTCGTCGTTGACCACGACGTAGTCGTATTTCTCGCCTTGGGCAAGCTCGTATTCGAGCCTCGACAGTCTGCGTTCGATCTCCTCTTCGCTTTCCGAAGCTCTGCCGACGAGCCGTTTTTTCAGCTCCTCTACCGACGGCGGCGCGACGAAGATCAAAAGACAGTCGGGAAACGCCTTTTTCGCGTTCAGCGCGCCCACCACGTCGATCTCCAAGATCACGGACTTTTCTTCGAGCGTTTTTTCCACGAAGGATTTGGGCGTACCGTAGTAATTTCCGAAATGCTCGTCGTATTCCAAAAAATCCCCTTCGTCTATCCGTCTTAAAAATTCTTCCTTGGAAATAAAGAAATATTCTCTGCCGTCCGCTTCGCCCGCTCTGGGCAAACGAGTGGTGCAGGACACCGACTCCGCGATATCTTCCCGCCTTTTTAAAATCTCGTCTACGATTGTGCCTTTCCCGACCCCCGAAGGTCCGGAGATCGCCATTACAATGTTTTTCATAATCCTTATTTTCCGCTCGCCGTTATTCTACGTTCTGTACCTGCTCGCGGATCTTCTCGATCTCATTTTTCAAAGCAAGCCCCGCTTTGGTGATGCACACGTCGTTGCTTTTCGAACAAGTCGTGTTCGCCTCGCGGTTAAATTCTTGCACCAAAAAGTCGAGCTTTCTTCCTACGATCCCTTCTTTTGCGATACTCCTGAACTGTTCGATATGCGAGCGCAAGCGGGTCAGCTCCTCGTCGATATTGCTCTTATCGGCAAAGATCGCCACTTCCGTCAACAGCCGCCCTTCGTCCACGTTCACCCCGTCGAGGTATTCCTTCACGCGGTTTTTCAGCTTCTCTTTATACTCCTCGGCAATCTTAGGGGCGCGCAGGGAAATTTCCTCCACGAGCTTTTCGATCGTCGAAACGCGCGACAGCATATCCTCTTCGAGTTTTTTTCCTTCCACGGCGCGCATCGCGTTGAGATTGTCGAGCGCCGCCGAAAGCGCGGTTTTCAGCGCGCCGATCAGCTCCTCGTCTAAAACGGAAGCCTCGTCCTGCTTCAACACCTCGGGATAGCGAAGAACGGAAGTCACCGTCAGATCGTCAGGGAGCTCGGGAAAATTCTTTTTCAGCTCGTTCGCCGCCGCGATATAGCTCGCCGCCAACGCGGGATCGAGGGAAAGAGCGGTAGGCTTTTCGCGCTTGTCTTTTAAGGACACGAACACGTCCGCGTGACCGCGGGTAAGCTTTTCGCGAATGGTCGAGCGAACGACTTCCTCAAACGCGGTAAAGATTCGGGGCGCTTTCACGGAAATATCCAAATAG
>JAFURH010000032.1 GCA_017471945.1 Clostridia bacterium
ACTTCTGGGAATATTTTCGTAGAAGCCGCCGCCCGTGATATGCGAAACGCCTTTGACCGTAATTTGTTCAAACAACGCAAGCATAGGCTTGACGTAGATCTTCGTCGGCGTTAATAAGGTTTCGCCGAGGCTCTTGCCGCCGAGCTCTTCCATAGGCTTTCTCAAATCGGCGTTTTCGATATCGAACACCTTTCTCACGAGCGAGAAGCCGTTGGAGTGCACGCCGCTCGAAGGAAGCGCGATCACCACGTCGCCCTCTTGCATTTTGGAATTATCAAGGACTTTGGATTTATCCACGATCCCTACGCAGAAGCCCGCGAGGTCGTATTCGTCTACGGGATAGAACCCGGGCATTTCCGCCGTTTCGCCGCCAATCAGCGCCGCACCCGACTGTACGCAACCTTCCGCCACGCCCTTCACGATATCCGCGATCTTTTCGGGTACGTTTTTACCGCACGCGATATAATCGAGGAAGATTTGCGGCTTTGCGCCCGCGCAGATAATGTCGTTCGCACACATCGCCACGCAGTCGATACCCACCGTGTCGTGCTTGTCCATAAGGAACGCGATTTTCAGCTTAGTTCCCACGCCATCCGTGCCGCTTACGAGTACGGGGCGGGTGATGCCCGTCAGATCGAGCTCGAACAGACCGCCGAAGCCGCCGATATCCGTATCCGCGCCTTTGATGACCGTTCTTGCGATATGCTGTTTCATAAGTTCTACGGCTTTGTAGCCTGCCGTGATGTCTACGCCTGCCGCCGCGTAGCTTTCAGATTTGGAATTTTTCATTATTTCTCCTCTCTTTCCGATATTTTTCTTTCGAATTTATTTACTCCGTAGTCCACGGGTTCTTCCGTGGGATAATTGCCGTCGAAGCAAGCCGCGCAATACCCTTTGCAGTCGCCCCCCTCGCCGAGCTTGAACACGTCCTCGATGGGAAGGAAACCGACCGAATCCGCGCCGAAGATCTTCGCGATCTCTTCCGTCGTGTGGTTGCACGCGATCAAAGCCTTTCTCGACGAAATATCCGTACCGTAATAGCAAGGATTCAAGAACGCGGGTGCGGACGAGCGCACGTGGATCTCTCTCGCGCCTGCGTCGCGCAGGAGCTTTACCACCCTCGCGCAGGTCGTGCCGCGGACGATCGAGTCGTCTACCAAGATCACGCGTTTATTTTTCACCGTTTCCACGACGGGATTGAGCTTGATCTTGACTTTATCTTCGCGAACGTTCTGACCGGGGTCGATAAACGTTCTGCCGATATATTTATTCTTGATAAGCCCGAGCCCGTAAGGGATTCCCGATTGCTCCGCGTAGCCGATCGCCGCGTCGATACCCGAATCGGGCGCGCCGATGACGACGTCCGCCTCCACGGGATGCGCCTTTGCCAGCATCGCGCCCGCGCGCTTTCTCGCAAGGTGCACCGAACAATTCGCGATCACGGAGTCGGGCCGAGCCGTATACAGATATTCGAACACGCAAAGCCGTTCGGGCTTTTGATTACAATGGTCTTTTATCGTTCGTATGCCCTCTTTCGAGAATACGACGATCTCGCCCGGCCGAATGTCGCGGATAAAGGTCGCGCCCATCGAAGTGAGCGCACAGGACTCGCTCGCCACTACGTATTCCCCGTCGCTTCTTTGCCCGTAGCAAAGGGGTTTCATACCGTTCTCGTCGCGCACCGCCATCAGCTTTTGCGGTGACATTAAGATCAAGGAATACGCGCCTTTAAGCTTATACATCGCCTTGCAAACGGCTTCTTCGATCGAAGCGGAATGGATTCTTTCGTGAATGATGACGGAGGAAATGATCTCCGCGTCGTTTGCGGTATGGAAGATCGAACCTTTCAGCTCCATTTCGTTTTTCAGTTCCACGCCGTTGACGAGCTTGCCGTCGAGGGAAACCGCCATTTTACCCTTACTGTGGTTGACGACGACGGGCTCGGCGTTGATACGGTCTTTGGAATCCGACGTACCGTAACGCACGTTCCCGACCGCCAACTGCCCTAACCCCAAAGAAGATAAAACGCTCGGCGTGAACACCTCGTTCACGAGACCCGAATCCTTATAGGAGTGGAATACGCCGTCGTCGTTCACGACGATCCCGCTCGAAGCTTGTCCTCTGTGTTGAAGGGCGTACAAACCGTAATAAATGCTGGAAGCGACGTCCGCCGTTTCCGTACCGAATATACCAAGTACTGCCATATGTATTTCTCCGTTAAACTTAGCTTTCGTTTATAAAAGCGATTGCAACGCTTCGTCGTCGGCGTTGATCTTGTTTTTCATAGCCGCTTTATATTCGGCGAGCTGTTTTTCGATCTCGGGGTATTTGATCCCGAGAATTTGAAGCGCCAAAAGCCCCGCGTTTTCGCCGCCGTTGACCCCCACCGTCGCCACGGGGATCCCCGCGGGCATCTGTACGATAGAAAGCAAGCTGTCAAGCCCGCCCATCATATCCGTTTTCACGGGAAGACCGATCACGGGAAGGGTGGTAAGCGCGGCGATCACACCGCCCAAATGCGCCGCCTTGCCCGCCGCGCAAATGATCGCTTCCATACCGTTTGCCCGCGCGTTTGCCGCAAACTCGTGCGCTTCTTCGGGCGTTCTGTGCGCGGAAATGACCCGCACTTCCGTTTCCACTCCGAACTTTTTCAACACGGACACGGCGGGCTTTACCACCTCGAAATCCGATTTGCTTCCCATTAAAATACCGACTTTCGCCATAATCTTTTTCTCCTTTTCGGCGTTTGCCGAACAGCTTTTTTATCAATGAAAAAAGCGTAGCCCGAAAACTACACTCCTTTTTTATCTGCACTATTGCCGTCAATCGCGGCGTAAAGGTGCGTGCCGAAGCCTTTTGCACGCGTGAAAAGTCCGATCAGCTCGGAATAAATCCGCCCGCCGCTACATTTTCGATTCGCCTTAAAAAGCTTCATAAAAGCAACCTCTTTCGTTCTGCGTCCGCGTTTCCTCTTTTCCCCTGTGCGATCAACTCTGTTTTTATTATAACAAAACGCCAAAAAAAAAGCAAATGTTACAAAGCATTTTTAATTTCTTTCTTAGTTTGAAAATTTTTCACAAAAGGTGTAATAATTTTTTCATAATGAAAAATTTTAACGAATTTTTTCCAAGACTTGACAAACGAAAACGCGGGATATATAATGTAGGAAAATAAAAATAAGGAGCAAGCTATTATGACTCAATCCAAGCCGAAAAGAAACTCTGTTTCCGTATCCAAACGCATCTGCTTTACGGCGGTTTTCGCCGCTCTCACCTGCGCTTGCACCTTCGTCGCCGTCCCCCTGCCTATCGGATATTTTAATCTCGGCGATATTTTCGTACTCCTTTCCGCGTGGCTTTTGCCCGCCTTTTTAGGCGGACTTGCCGCAGGGCTCGGCGCGGCGATCGCCGACCTTATTATGGGCTACGCCCTCTACGCGCCCGCAACATTCCTTATTAAATTCGCGGTAGGCCTTGCGGCGTTTTATCTCTATCGCGTTTTCAAAAAATTGATCTCGAAAAATCCCCTCGATTTTCTCCCCCGCGCGTTCGCCTCTATCTTAGCGGAAGCCGTGATGGTACTCGGATATTTCTTCTTTGAAAGCGTATGCTTAGGCTACGGACTCGGCGCGGCGGCAAGCCTGATCGGGAATACCCTGCAAGCCGTTTGCGGCGTGATCGGCTCGGTTGCGATCGTTTCCGCGCTTTACCCGATCCCTTCCGTACGAAATTTATTTAGGTTTTAAAGTTTTTTAAAATTAACACAAAAACAGCGGCAGTCAGCCGCTGTTTTTATATTATACTTCGTTTTCAGTTTTCGATTCTTTATTACGAAAAGGACAATTGCTTTGCACGCAAAGAAAAACATCTTTTTGGGAATTTTCCTCGGATTCCTCTTGTTCCTCGAAGAGTATTTGCCTGATTTCAACGATTTGATTGAATATCTCGTCTAACGACCGCATCGCTACCGTTTTTCTCATTCCCCTATAACGATAACTACTTTTCCAGTTTTCGCATTTCTCGTGTTTATCGACTTGTTTATTCAGATACTTACAATGCCCATAATTTAACTTATCAAAATTGCAAAAACCTTTCGTGTAATAGGCTTTATAGTTACCACAATTCCAACACGCTTTATCTTTTCGTTCCATTTTACCTCTCGTTCAAGTTTTCTTGATAAAATTATACAACAAGTTTTCTAAAATGTCAAGCAAAAATTTAAGTTTTCTTGTAAAATATTTATATGGTTACAAAATTTCAAAACAGATTAAAAGAATTAAGGACGGAAAAAGGACTCAGCCAAAAAGAATTGGCGCAAAAAATCGGTGCGACTTACTCTGCCGTCAGCTTTTGGGAAACGGGCGTGAACGAACCGAAGATCAGTTATGTGATCTCACTTTGCAAATTTTTCGACGTTTCCGCCGACTACTTGCTCGGTTTGGTCGATTAAACTCCAATTTTCCACTCATAATTAAAAAAATTTCAAGTCCGAAAAATTTTTCGGGCTTTTTTCGTATAAAAATTTACTTGACAGCACATACTGCTTATGCTATAATTAGATTGTATTCAATTTAATTTGATAAAAATAAAAAAGGAGAAACAACTATGACGATTTATGATTTCACGGCAAAAGACGCAAAAGGCAACGAAGTGAACCTTTCCGATTATAAAGGAAAAGTTCTGTTGATCGTGAACACCGCGACGGGCTGCGGATTTACGCCGCAATACGAGGGCTTACAAGCGCTTTATAATAAATATTCCGAGCAAGGGCTTGAAATTCTCGATTTCCCCTGCAACCAGTTCGGGCATCAAGCGCCCGGCACGGAGGACGAGATCGTAAGCTTCTGCCAAACAAACTACGGCGTAAGCTTCAAGCAGTTTGCGAAAGTGGAAGTAAACGGCGCGAACGAATCCCCTATCTTCACCTATTTAAAGTCGCAAAAAGGCGGGTTTATGGGGCGAAAAATTAAATGGAATTTTACCAAATTCCTGATCGATCGGAACGGGGAAGTCGTCGGAAGGTTCTCGCCTACGGCAAAACCCGAAAGTCTGGAAGATAAAATCAAGGGATTGCTTTAACAAAAAAATTTACTGCGGTCGCTCGCCGAACAAACGCGATTACGCTTGCTTTTTTTGTGAAAGTATGGTAAAGTGGTAACGTAACCGATGTTGGAGGCAAAAAATGGACGAACTTAACTACGAAGGATTAAAACTGAAAAATCAGTTGTGTTTCCCGCTCTATGCGGCGGCTAAGGAAATTGTGAGAAAATACCGCCCTTATCTGGACGAGATCGACCTGACCTACACGCAATATATCACGATGATGGTGATGTGGGAAGACAAGCAAATCAACGTGAAAGAGCTTGGGCAGCGGTTGTTTTTGGATTCGGGAACGCTTACGCCCGTGCTGAAAAGCTTGGAACGGAAAGGCTATCTTTCGCGCAAGAGAAGCCAAAAGGACGAGCGGGTACTCGAAGTATCCCTCACCGCCGAGGGCGAAGCATTGAAAGAACGCGCGGCGCATATTCCCAAAGCGGTGTCGGGTTGCGTGCAACTTGAAGAAAAGGAAGCCGTAACGTTATACGGGTTACTTTATAAAGTACTCGGAAGTTTAAGCGAATAACAAAATCGCAGAGCTTAAAAGAATTTCCCTTTAACCGCCTTAAAATCCTTGAAAAATTTTTCCAATAAGTGTATAATAAAAAACGTAAAGCTTATTCGGAGGAAAAAAATGACGGTTTTCGCTTGGATCTTATTTATTATTTCCGCTTTGATCGCGCTCGGCACGCTGTACGAATGGTTTGCCGAAGGCAGAGGCTTGTTTGCTTTTATCGGCTCGGCGGCGTGCGTGGTGTATCTCATCTTCTATTTGTTCATTACCCCTTTCAACGTGTACGTAACGTGGGGATATTTTATCGGCGTATGCTTATTCGTACTCGGCGGCTTGCTGTTGCGTAAGCTCGGCTATCTGATCGGATTCGGCGTTTACGTGCTCTTCTTTGCCTTAGTTTTATTTGCTTAATCAAAAAAAACCGTAAAACGGCGCTCCCTTTCGGGAACGCCGTTTTTTTCGTTATTCGGGATTGTATTCCGCTATGTACGGAAGATTTCTGAAATATTCCGCGCAATCGAGCCCGTAGCCGATCACGAAGAAATCGGGGATCGTGAAAAGCGCAATATCCGCTTTAAAATCCACCAGACGACGGTCGGGTTTATCAAGCAAGGTAACCACGCGCAAAGAAAGCGGATTGCGAGCCTTTAAAAGCTTTACGATATCCCTGAGCGTTCTGCCCGTATCGACGATATCTTCCACAATGATCACGTGATAGTTGGAAAGATCCTGATCCAAATCCATCGTGATCTTGACCACGCCCGAGGACTTCGTACCGCTATAATAACTTTTCGCGCACATAAATCCGATCTCGCAAGGTACGGTGATCGCGCGACAGAGGTCTGCCATAAACACGAACGCACCCTTTAAAATACTGACGAGCAGGATAGGTCTGCCGTCGTAGGAATCGCTGATTTCCTTCCCTGCGCGTTGGATCGCTTCTTCGATCTCCTCTTTGGTGATCACGACTTTTTTAATTCTGTGATTAAACTCGTCGAGCGTGCAAATTTTTTCCATCGTAAAGACTCCTTCTTCATAAGTTATACGGAAATTATATCACAACCCCGTTCTTTTTTCAATCAGAATCGACGCTTTTTGACAAAATTCTTTCAAAATTTGCCGCTTTTTCGAATAAAACACGGGATTCGAACGTTTCCGCCAGTCCCCAGCGCGCCCAAAGCAGGGGTTTCCGAGCAACGCGCCGCCGTGCGATCGTACGTCTTTCTCATCGCCGTGCTCGCCGCGCCGAAATACCCGTCGAAAAACTTATCAGTCAAGGCTTATCACACCTTTTTTGAGTATAATATTGGCATAAACAGCTTCTTCTCCCGTCGCAATAACGGCATAAGCTTGTTTCGCTCTTTCATAAAACGAAAACCGATCCATTCTTCCCAATCGTAAATTTTTATCCTTGTCGTTAGCAATCTTCTCATATTCTTCCCAAATAACGGGTTTTATTTTTCCTTTATCGCTTTCCGTCAATTCCATCAATATCATATTGGGAGAAGCGTACGTATCCAAGGGAATCAAGCTTAAAACGGAGCTTAGCATATCCGTTCCTTTGATCCCGTCCGCTCTGATCACTCTTTTCCCATAGGCTTCGCTTGGAAAATTTGCATCGGCTATCACGATCTCATCCCCGTGCCCCATTTCACATAAAACTTTCAAAAGTTCTGGGGATATAATTTTTGAAATTCCTTTTAACATACTCTTTTCCTTTACTTATCGATTTCTCTCTTAAATATTTTTATCCATTCGTCTGCGATCAGTTGCGCGCCCGCGACCGTAGGATGAACCCCGTCCGCCAAATATGCTTGAGCCCCGTATTGGGCGGCGGCTTGATCAAATTTCTCCTGCAACGGCATATACAACGTATCGTATTCTTTCGCCAGCTTTTCTACGACCTTGGCGTAATCTTTTACCTGCAAAAACAAATCCCATTGCGCCTGCGTTGCGCTGCCCTGTAAAATGAACGGCTCGATTAAAAGGATTTTTACGTTCGGCAACACTTCTTTGGTATCCTCTAAAAGCATACGGTATACTTTTTCAAAGCGTTTGATATCCACGCCGTTTCTGCCGCCGCCAAACTCGTGCCACACGTCGTTTACGCCTATTAAAATGCTCAATACGTCGGGTTCTAAATTCCAACAATGGATTTTCACCCGTGAATAGAGATCGGTAATACGGTTTCCGCTGATCCCACGATTGTATATTTCATATTTCAAAGGATTTTCCGAAAGCAATTTTCCCGCGACCGCACGCACGTATCCAAACCCATAACTAGAACCTTTAAAATCAATCTCTCTGTTACGGCTATCGTCCGTAATCGAATCCCCGTAAAACAAAATTTTCATAGCTATTTACCTCACTTTTTTATTTATATAATTGCTCTTTAACTACGCGCAACCATTGTCTTGCAATCAGCTCGTGTCCCGTAATCGTAGGATGCAAACAATCCCATATCAACTCATTCGCAGGCACTATTTTCGACGCTTCGTCAAAGACTTCTTGCAAAGGAACGAAAATGGCGTTAAACTCTCGCGCAACCTTTTTAACCGCTTCCTGATACGCCTGAATGTTTTCCTTATAATGTATCGATTTTTCGTCCTCACGATCATAATTTTTCCGTATAAACGGTTCCATAAGCACGAAGCGCATATTTTCGTTGCTTTCCAAACACTCTTGCAACAGCCTTTTATAAATTTTTTCAAACCGATCGGGGGTAGAGCCGCTGTTATCGCGACGAATCGCGCCTATATCGTTTACCCCGATCAGGATAGACAATATCGTAGGCTTTAAATTCAGCGTATCCTCTTTCCATCTCCCGTAAAGATCGGCTATCCTATTTCCGCCGATCCCTCGATTATACGTTTTTAAATTACGCCCGAGATTATCAGCGTGCAATTTTGCCGCTACGATATACTGATAACCGTGCCCCATAATATGATTTAAGTCCTCGTTTCTCCCACGATTCCCGTCCGTAATCGAATCCCCTTGAAATAAAATCCTTTCATTTTCTTTCAACAACATAATTTTTATCTCCTTTTCAATACCGTCGTACCGCGTTGCAACGTTATGCGGAAATATCCGTCCTCAGCGGCGAGAACTTGAATATTTTTGCCTTTTTTCAACAGCAACTCTTCCACTTCAAACGTATTTTTTAATAGGATTTCCGTTTTTCTTTTCACCGAAAAACTCGCTTTCAACGTTTTTCCCTTTTTATAATTCGCGCTCACGAGAACGCCGTTTCTGCTACGCAACGATTTAAAAGAAATTTCCTTCTCGTTCCACTCCTGCGGCGCGGCGGGGAATAAATGGATATACCCCTGATGGTCCTGCATCAACGTTTCGTGCAACGCGTCGCAATACGCAAACGAAGCCTCTAACGTAAACGGACGATATTGAATACAGGAATATCCATAGCCTTTGAAGTCCCCGTTTAAGTGGAAACCGTTCTCCGCAACGTAAGCGCGGGCGAATTGACGAAGCTTTTCATACGCCGCGTTTCCTTTTTGAGCCATTGCATAAATTTGCGCGCACATTCCGTAAGAATACCCTACCCATAATCCCGTGCCGTGAAATTCGATATCCCAAAGCGAGCCCTCGTAAAGGCGTTTATGCTCTTCCGTATCGTAATTGATCAAATGCAAGGGATATAAGCACATTAAATGGCTGAAATGACGGTGAGAAGAGAAAGTAGGCTGTTCGGTATCCAGCAGGATATGACGTCCTTCTACGCCGATGTCGTCAAGCTTGTTTACTATCTTTTCATAGCCTTGCGCTTCTTTATTTTTTCCTAAAATCCGCGCGTACGTTTGCAACGTTTTGAATAAATATATAAGCAACGCCAGATCAAAATTGGAGTTCCCCTTTAAATACGCCTTTTTGGTATTATCGTAGATTTCGGGCGAGGTGGAAAGCGGCAAATACAGTTTTCCGTTCTTTTCTTTCAATAGCCCTTTGATCGCTTTCCCAATATCCCTAAAATAAGGATACGCGCGCTCTTTTAAAAACTTCTTATCGCCCGTATATAAATAATATTCGTCAAAGCTTTGCGCCGCCCAAATACTCATAGTGGGCGAAAGAGAATATTGCGGCCAACCGCCCATTGCTTTTCCATCCAAAGAAGTAGTGCCCGGTAAGATCAATCCGCCCACTCCGAAAAACTCCTTGGCGAATTTTTTAAACTCGTCGCGCAAATCCCAAAGATAATCGATCAAAACCTCCCCCTCGGGTAAACGGTTTGCTTTCAGATAAGCCTGATAGGATAATTGCACGTTCGTATCGTAATGATAATCTCCTTTCCACGGCGGTATTCCGTCGTTATCGGCGATCCAAACGCCTTGTAAAGACATAGGCGAAAATCCTTTTCGGGAGCAAGACGCAAATAAATACCACGAACGGTAATACGTTTTTTCCAAAAGCGCGTCGCCGATCTGAATTTCCGACTTTGCCCAATACGTTTTCCACCACGCTATATGCTCTTGTTTTAAGCCGTCAAACCCAAAAGCCGCACTTTTAAACAACTGCTCTTTTGCAAACGCGATATACTCCTTGTCGTCGTCGTTCGTCGCGACGGTAAAATACAACTCGCTGTATCCGTCATATACCTTTTTTAAGACAACGACGCCGTATTCGTAATCGGTATGCGTCTTTTGTTGATAGTACGTAAACTCTCCCTCGCGTATAATTTCCGCGCGAGGATAAGCCAAGCATCGGTTGACGGCGGGGGCATACGGATCGGATTTTACGTAACAACAACCGTTTTCGTCCCCTGAAATATATTCGGGAATATGGATCGTAAAATCAAAATCCCCGTAAATGCGCATCGCGCCCACGAAACGCGTCGCGCTCATAAAAGCGGTTACTTTCGCAAAACCGTCGTCAATATCCACTTCCGCAATCGCTTTTTCTATATCTACTTTGGAACGGATATTCTCCGTTTTTTTACCGAAATCCAGCTCCAACCGCCCCGCCGTAATATTCGTGGGATAAGCAAGCTTGCCGAAGCCCTCGAAAATCTCCTCGCGTTTTTTCCAGTCCTCTGCTTTATCGCTCAAAGAAAGCTTCACGAGCGTTTCGTAATTATATTCGGGTGCAAAAATCTTGGGATTGGGTCTGTTATCCCATAAATCGACCCGATCGATCGCCACACGAAGCGGCCCGTCTCCGTAAATCAACGCCCCGAGTTTTCCGTTGCCGAGCGGCAACGCTTCGTCCCAATTCAAAATACTTGTATCGTATTGAATGTCATAATTATTTAATTTCATTTGGACCACCTCAAAAGACTTTTAATATACCTGTTTCTTTTAATCCATCACAAAGCGTAACTCACCCGCAGACGGCACGGAAAAAGCAACGCGATTTCCGTTATAATCAAACGGTATTTCTTTTTCGTTAAACGTAATTTTACAGGGCGTTGTTTCCAAAATACATTCGGCGTCCGCGCCATAATCCGTTCTCGCCACGAGCGAATCTCCCGTCGCTCTGACGTCCGTAAGACGAATATTTGCATCGTAAAGCGCAAATTTACTCTTTTTCGTGATAGCGATCAGTTTACTCTGTTCTGCGCCCACCGTAAGCGTATACTTTGCGCCAAACGACGAACGTTCTCCGCTCCAAACGTCGGTAACTACGTAGTCGTCTTGCTCCAAGCCCAAATCTTTCAAGGTTAAAACGAACGTTTTTTCCTTTTTATTCATATTAAATAACGCGACCGTTCTCGTCGGCAAAACTTCTTTTTCTTCCGACGCAAACAACGAAGTTTTTAAATAGAAAATTTCGGGAATCGTTTCTTTTTTTCTATAATCAAAGCCAACGAAATATACGTCTTGACCGTTGTTGGGGTTACAAGTTGCTTTTTTCAAAACAGGAAATCGCGGCGATCGCAAATTCTCTTCTTTGCTGAACCGACCCGAAAGTTCCACCGCCGTGCGCGTGATCAAAAGAAAATTCGTCCAGAACATAAACACGTTATCGGGCAAATTCGGAAAGAAACCAAAAGAATCGCTGTTCGGAATAAACAAATCGCCCGTATGCGTTGCCAAACACGCCGCGCCCCAAGCAAACAGCGTTTTAATATTCTCCCAATCTCCTTCGCCAATGTCGATCCCGTACCGATAATTATTATAATATTTCCCCAAAAAAGGATTGCCCATTGCGATCGCACAACCCGTTTGCATATACCCGTCAACAGGCAATCTCTTGCGGACTTCCGTCAGCCACCAATTTCTATATTGATATCCCGACTTCGATTTATTTTTGTAGAAACGTTTGGGACTTTCAAACGGATAACTCCAAAAATCGTGCTTCAACCCTTCGAACGCATACTCCGACAGCATAGTATCCAAAGCGGAGCACATATATTCGCGTACGTCTTTGCGACTAACGTCCAATACGTAGGAATCAATTCCTCCCAACATATCGCCCATAAACCATTCGGGGTGCTCTTGATACAATTTCGTTTTATTCGGAACAGTTCCGCCTATCCATATAGCGGGACGAAGTCCC
>JAFURH010000033.1 GCA_017471945.1 Clostridia bacterium
AATTCGACAATACGATTAAAACTACCGATCCTACTCTTTATATGTACGGTTTGGTAGAAGTTAGATCAAAATAACCCGTTAAACGGCGTTATTTCAAACGAAAAGCAAAAAGACGGCTGATTGGTCAGCCGTCTTTTTAGCAGTCATTGCGAACGAAGTGAAGCAATCCCAAGGACGATACGGATTGCATTATTTCCCCACGTTTTTCAAGGATTCGTGGCGCGCGCTCGTCTTGCCCTCGGGGTCGATATCGCCCGCCTTCAAAAGCGCCATTTTCGTGAGCGCAGGGCCGACCAGCTCGTAAATCAATACGGCGAAAAGCGTAATGTTCGAGATCAAAATTCCCGCCGTGCCGAGCTCGACGGCGTTCATCGCCATATTCGCCATACCGAGCGCAACGCCCGCTTGGGGAAGGAGCGTGATTCCCAGGTATTTCACGATATTCGGCTCGCACTTGGAAAGTCTTGCGCTGAGATTTGCACCCGTGTATTTGCCCGCCGAACGGCTGACGATATACACCACGCCGATCAGCACGATCATAAGGTCGGTGAACACGGAAAGTTCTAATTCCGCGCCGCTGATCACGAAAAACAGCACGAACAGGGGCGCAGTCCAACGGTCTACTCTGTCCATTAAGTCCTCGGAGAAATCGCAGATATTGCAAAAGATCGTGCCGAGCATCATACAAACGAGCAGAGAAGAGAACCCGATATGTACGCCGCCGATAGTAAATTTCAGCATCGAGAGCCCGATCGTCAAAAGCACGAACCCGACGGACACGGCAAGGCGTTTAGAGCGGGAGTGGAAGAATTTTTCGCACAGGCTGAACAAATAACCCATCGCCGCGCCGAGACCGAGTGAGCAGATTATTTCCAAAAGCGGCTCTACGACCACGGAAATCACGCTGATCGCGCCCGAACCAAGCGATTTTGCCACGCCGAAGGAAACGGCGAACAGGACGAGTCCCACCGCGTCGTCGAGCGCAACGACGGGAAGAAGGATATCCGTTACGGGCCCTTTGGCTTTATATTGCTTCACGACCATAAGGGTCGCGGCGGGAGCGGTTGCCGAAGCGATCGCGCCCAAAACGATCGCCGCCGACAAAGGAAGCTTGTCGGGCATCGCAAAATGTAACAAGATCAAAGCGATATCTACCACGATCGTGGTGATAACGGCTTGCAAAACGCCGACGATCGTCGCTTGTTTTCCGATTTTTTTGAGCTGAGAAAGTCGGAACTCGTTGCCGATCGAAAAGGCGATAAACCCGAGTGCGACGTCGGAAATGATAGAATAAGTTTCGATATCGTGCATATCGACGAATCCGAGTCCCTTCACGCCGAGCGCGCCGAGGCAGTAAGGTCCGACTAAGATTCCCGCGACGAGGTACGCCGTCACGGCGGGGAGTTTTAAGAGTTTTGCAAGTCGCGAGAGTAAAAGCCCTGCGAGAAGCGCGATAGATAAGCTTAATAACGCTTCCATAAAAAGTCTCCTTGAATTTTGTTCAATCGACAAACATTATACTACTTTAAAAAGGGAAAAGCAAACGAAATACGCAGAAAAAAGTCGAAAAAACAAAAATTTTTATTTTCCTGCCGATAAGGGGAATTCAGCGTTTGACTTTCGGGCTTTTTTTGTGATACAATATATAATAGCGTGCGCAAAGCAGTTTTGTGTCCGCGCGCAAAAAAACGTAGAAGATCAAGCAAAAGGAGAAGAAGAATGTATCAGATTGTAAGCAAAGAGTCGCTGAATCCGACGGTGACGAAAATGGAAATTCTCGCGCCGTTCGTGGCGAAAAAGGCGCTTCCGGGGCAGTTTATTATCCTGCGCGTGGACGAGAACGGAGAGCGTATCCCGCTCACGGTCGCGGATTACGACAGAGAAAAAGGCACGGTTACGATCATTTTCCAGATCGTCGGCGCGGCGACGGAGATGCTCGATCATAAAAAGGCGGGAGAGTTTATCCCCGATTTCGTAGGGCCTTTGGGCAGACCTACGCATTTGGAAGGCTTGAAAAAGGTCTGCGTGGTCGGCGGCGGCGTGGGTTGCGCGATCGCGATGCCCGTTGCCAAGGCGCTCAAAGCGCAGGGCTGTGAAGTCACTTCCATTATCGGCTTCCGCAATAAAGACCTCGTGATCTTAGAGGAAGAATTCAAAGCGGCTTCGGATAAGTTTTATATGATGACGGACGACGGCTCGTACGGCAGACAGGGCAACGTTTGCGTACCCTTGAACGAAATGCTCGAAAGCGGCGAGAGATTCGACGAAGTGATCACCATCGGACCGTTGATTATGATGAAATTCGTTTGCGCGGCGACGAAGCCCTACGGCGTAAAGACGATCGCGAGTATGAACCCGATTATGATCGACGGCACGGGGATGTGCGGCGGTTGCCGATTGACGGTCGGTGGAAAAATGAAATTCGCGTGCGTGGACGGGCCCGAATTCGACGGGCACGAGATCGATTTCGACGAGGCGATGAGCCGTTCGCGTACCTACGCGGAATTCGAAGCGAAGGAAAGAGAAACGGCGTGCAACCTGTTCAAAAAGGAGGTAGAGTAAAATGGCGAAATTCAATATGAATCCTTTGAAAAATCCTATGCCTACCCAAGACCCCGAAGTAAGAAACGGGAATTTCAGCGAGGTCGCGCTCGGGTATACCGCGGAAATGGCGATCGACGAGGCAAAGCGTTGTATCGGGTGCAAGAACCGTCCTTGCGTGGCGGCGTGTCCCGTGAATATCGCGATCCCCGAATTTATCGCAAAGGTCGCGGAAGGGGATTTCGAAGCGGCGTATCAGATCATAGCGCAGGATTCCTCCCTGCCCGCCGTTTGCGGGAGAGTTTGTCCGCAGGAAACCCAATGCGAAGGCAAATGCACGCGCGGTATCAAGGCGGGTTGCGAGGCGGTCGGTATCGGCAGACTCGAACGGTTCGTCGCCGACTGGCATAACGCGAACAGTAAGGAACAAGCGACGAAAGCGCCCTCCAACGGGCATAAAGTGGCGGTGGTCGGTTCCGGTCCTGCGGGCTTGACCTGCGCGGGCGATCTCGCCAAGCTCGGTTACGAAGTGACCGTGTTCGAAGCGCTCCACGTGGCGGGCGGCGTGCTCGTGTACGGGATTCCCGAATTCAGACTTCCGAAAGCCATCGTGCAAAAGGAAGTGGATAACTTAAAGGCGCTCGGCGTAAAAGTGGAAACGAATATGGTTATCGGGCGGGTAATCACGATCGAGGAGCTGAAAAGCGAATACGGCTTCGAAGCGGTGTTTATCGGTTCGGGCGCGGGCTTGCCGAAGTTTATGAATATCCCCGGCGAGAGCTTGAAGGGCGTGTATTCCGCGAACGAATTTTTGACCCGATCCAACCTTATGAAGGCGTACCGCTTCGATAGCCACACGCCTATCCAACACGGTAAGGTCGTGGCGGTCGTAGGCGGCGGGAACGTCGCGATGGACGCGGCGAGAACGGCAAAGCGTTTGGGCGCGGAAGTGCACATTATCTACCGCCGCGGCGAGGAAGAACTCCCCGCAAGACGGGAAGAGATCGAGCACGCGAAGGAAGAGGGGATTATTTTCGATCTTTTGACTAATCCCACGCGCATTTTGGCGACGGAGATTTCCGATCCCCGCGATCCCCGCTACGGTTGGGTCAACGGTATCGAATGTATCCGTATGGAGCTTGGCGAGCCGGACGAAAGCGGTCGTCGTTCGCCTAAGGAAGTTGCGGGAAGCGAGTTTATCATTCCCGTCGATTGCGTGATTATGTCGCTCGGCACTTCGCCGAATCCTTTGCTTAAAGCGACCACTCCGGGCCTTGAAACCTTGCGCCGCGGCGAGATCGCGGTGGACGAAGTGGGCAAGACCTCGATCGAGGGCGTATATTGCGGCGGCGACGCGGCGACTGGCGCGGCGACGGTCATTAAAGCGATGGGCGCGGGCAAGATCGCGGCAAAAGCCATCGACGAATATATCCAAGGCAAATAATTGAATATAAAAAACCGAGAACGGCGTTTACCGATCTCGGTTTTTTCGTTTTGCTTTAACGTTTTCGAAGCGTTGCAATGAGTATCCGAAACGTTAATACGATTGCCCATATTCCTGCGGTGATAAAGCACATAAACAAATGAAAAACAAGGGATTGACCGTTCGTATCGTTATTATTTGACATAATCGAGCTCCTTTTCAATAATAAAGATAAGTGTTTTTTGATTTTTCGATAGTATTATACAAGAAGTTTTCTTCTTTGTCAAGCATTTTGAGAAGATTTCTTCTATAATATTAGTATGAAAATTGGGGAAAAAATAAAAGAACTGAGAATAGAAAAAGGATTTTCGCAAATGCAACTTGCGAAAGCGATCGGAGTGAGTCAAAAAGCTATTGACTATTGGGAGCGAAGCGTGAACGAGCCGAAAGCGAGTTATTTGATCGCGCTCGTCAAGGAATTTGAGATAAGCTACGACGAATTTTTTGCGGATATAGAATGAAAAACACGGTTGTGCGTTGAAAGCGCCGCCGTGTTTTTCTTCGGGAAAGAAGTTTGTTAAATTATGTCGATTTTTGTCGCCAAAGTGTTGCAATAATTTTCTAAATGTGTTAAAATAATGATAGATTCGTGCGGAAAGCACGGAAAATAAGGAGGTTTCTTGATGAACAAGTTTTGCACGCTTCTGGACTTCGATCCGGAAAAGAAGAAAACGAGCGTAAAAACGGAAATCATTGCGGGTATCGTCACGTTCCTTGCAATGGCGTACATTCTCACGCTCAACCCCAGTTTGATCACGAACGATTGGGCGCGTACGGGCGTGTTATGGCCGTCGGTATTTATCGCTACGGCGCTCGGCGCTTTCATAGGTACGCTGCTTATGGCGATCCTTGCGAAGTTGCCTTTGGCGCAAGCTCCCGGCTTGGGGCTTAACTCTATGGTCGGCGGCTTGCTCGGCGGTTCACTTGGATTTGCCTGTTCGTTTGGCAACGCGATGTTGCTCGTTTTGATTTCGGGTATTTTATTCCTGTTGCTTTCGGTTATCACCGTAAAGGGCGTATCGGTCAGAGAACTTATCTTCGACGGGATTCCCGAATGTGTTCGCGGTTCTATTTCCGTCGGTATCGGTTTGTTTATCGCGTTTATCGGCTTGGTCAACGCGGGGATTATCGTTCCCGGTCAATCGGCGATAGATTTGACTGCATTGGATTTGGGAAAATATCTCATTCCAGAAACGGGCACGTTGGTTACGTTGGTTGATTTTTCTTGCTGGGATATGACCGTCGTCGGCGGCGCGATCGTTTGCTTGGTCGGCTTTATCGTAATCGCGGTGCTTTCGCATTTCAACGTGAAAGGCGCGGTGATTATCGGTATCGCCGTGGGTACGGTTTTGGGTATTCCCCTCGGCGTGACGACTTGGTCGGATTATACTTGGAAGTTCTGGACGTATTTCGAAAACTTCTTCTCGTTCGATTCTTCCAAAGGCGGTACGTTCCTCGCGGCGTTCACCGAAGGATTTAGCTGGGATTCGGGCGCGGCGATTATGCCTTGCGTTATGACGGTGATCACCTTCTGTATGATCGATATGTTCGACACGATGGGTACTTGCGTAGGCTGCTGTGAAGCTGCAGGGCTTATGGATAACGGGAAACCGCTCCGCTACAATAAGATTATGTATTCGGATTCGATCGCAACCTGCACGGGCGCGTTGTTCGGTACTTCGACGGTTACGACCTTCGTAGAATCGGGCGCGGGTATCGCGGCGGGCGGTAAAACGGGCCTGACGGCGTTGACCACCGCGATTCTTTTCCTGCTTTCTATCGTTCTTTTGCCCTTGTTTGCGTCTATCCCCACAGCGGCGGCGGCTTCCGCGCTTCTTTGGGTCGGTGCGCTGATGCTCAAAGGCGCTAAGAACATTAAGATCGACGGCGTGAAAAATTTCGTTCCCGCGTTCCTTACGATCGCTATGATGCCCCTTGGATATTCGATCACGACGGGTATCGGGTTCGGTATTCTTTCCTACGTTTTGATCGATATTTTCGGATATCTTTCCTCGCTCGTTGCGTATAAGTGCGGCAAGGCTAAGGAAGGGGAAGAAAAGGTGAAGCCCGTTTGGGATCTGCACGTGGTTACGATTATTATCGCCGTGCTGTTTATTATCTATTTCTTCGTTCCTACTTCGTTCTGAGAAAGTTACGTAAAAAAGACGAAAGCCGAAACTCTTTAACGGGTTTCGGCTTTCTATGTTTTTGCGTAAGGTTAAATTTTTAATTGTTGAGACAACGGGATTTGCGCCTTTAGCTTTCGCGCGTTGCCGAAATGAAAAAACACGGCATACCCACAAGGGTACGCCGTGTTTTTGGTTGAGGCAACGGGACTTGAACGCGCTTTACTCGTTATCAATGCCTTTATTTTAAAGGGATTGAGCCTATTTTCCCCGTATTATTCCCCGTTAAAAAATCAACGACAAACCTTGTTCTGAGAACCAAAAATTTAATTTTTGAGAGTTTTTTCAAAAAA
>JAFURH010000034.1 GCA_017471945.1 Clostridia bacterium
AATATTATAGCCCGTCGCTCCACTTTTCCGCTCGTAGGTTTGGAACGCCAATAAAATGGAATTTAAGTTTACGTACACGTAAAAGAGAATAAACTGCAATATGGGAACGGCAAGGATCAACGAACAAAACAACAATCTTTTTTGTTTTCGAGTCCAGCCCTTTTTCGCTTTTATCGCCATAAAATCACCTCGTCTTCTTATTTGTAAGATCTAATCGTATCCTTGAAAATATCCCATAATTTTTTAGATTTATTAGCACGCAGCATTTTTAAAAGATTTTCGCTGCTCGATCCCGTGAAGCCGTGCCAATAATACGGGGGCGATAAACGCAATTCGCCGCTAATTTCTTCATACGCAGTCGCCGTACTACCGTTAATAATCACCGTACCGTCCACTCTTGCCTGCCATAAGTTTTTATAAAATTCAGGCATAGAGTCCTCGTCCGTTTCCAACAGTTGATAATCAACAGATCTCGCCAACCCAGTTTCCGCCGTGAAATGCGAAAGCTCTGCGTCGGAATATAAGAAAGCAATGAAATCCTTGATCGCGGCAGAAAGCTCGGGATCTTTTTCATATTTTGCGTTCGCGTAGCACCAAGCCCCCGCAATATCGGGCAACACGATCGCGTGCGCCTTTTCGTCGTTTTCTTCAATCGTTTCGTCCATCGTGACGGGCAAAGACATCCAACCCACGTTTCTCGACTTCACGTAGTTATAATCATAATAGAACAGATCGAAATCACCGTTTAATTTACTTTCGTTATGCCAAAAGCTTCCTTCAATAAGGAACGGCGTGACGGGATAAGTAGTATCAAAGCCGCTGAGCAAATAATTATAGTGCGTATCGTGGTGGTCCACCGTTTCCGTGTTCGCGTCGTCGCTGAAAAAGCCTTCTCTTTCAATAATCGTCAACACCGCTTGCGCGTAGTATCTTTCCACCATATTAAATACCGCTTGGGTATTGACGGTATCCGCCACCGTGACGAGTTCGGTTTTGGGCTTTTTAATATAATCAATACCGGGAAAGAGGTTTTCTTCCGTTTCGCCCGTGACGACTTCGATTTCGCCGTCAAGGGAAAAATAGGTGGTCATTCTATCCCCTGCAAGCTGCGCCCAAACCCCCATCATAAACAAATTCGAATAGTTAATATGCATACCCGTCATTTGAACAGGCTGCCAGCCTTCTTCTTGCATATATTCGCAAAGAGTGAAAAATTCCGCGTAAGAAGTAGGCAAACCGTCGTCAACCGTGTCAAACTGCCCGTCAGGTCCGCAGGATTTATCACTCAAATCGTTGACTAAATGGATAGTGCAACCGAATTTTTGGCTGGTATATTCCGTCGTGTCGCTCGCGCCCTCTGCCGCTAAATACAATTTTTGCCCGTCGTCGTCGCGCGCGCCGTTTCTCTTCCCTTCGAATAAATCAATATCGTAGGTCAACCCGCCGTAGTATTCGTAATGCGGCAAGCCGTAATATTTATCCCCGATTTTAAGGGTACTTCTAACGGTAGGCGTAAGCTTATCTTCAATGGAAATCGCTTCGCTGTCCCGCGTTTCGTATTCTTTCGATTGAATTACGTCGGTCAAATCCATCCAAGTGCCGTTCGCCGCTTCCACCGTCACGCGGTCTTTTTGTTCCACGAAAAAGATATGGTTTGCTTCCGTACTCAAATCGGTAGGAGGCGTGACCGCTTCGATGGGTTCTTTAAACTTAACGCCCGTTTTCCCTTCCGCGTAGGACTCGTTGGCTTTTAATTTTTCAAAGCGGTCCATTGCGTTTTGCAGCCATTGAGAACCGATACCGCCCGAAGAAAGGGTGACGCGAAGCTCCGTCGTCTTTCCGTTGCTCGCGCCCGTGTCGCCACAACCCGCAGCTACCGTACCGAACGCCATCATTCCGCCTAAGGCTAATGCCAAAAATTGTTTCTTTTTCATTGTTTTCTCCTTTTACCATTTTTTTCTTTAATTTTATTTTTACACGAGAAGTTAACAGGTATTTTCTTCTCGTTTATCTACCGTTTTCAACTTTTTTTCTTAGCTACGAGTTTCCCTTCGTATTCGTCCAAAAACGCTTCTGCCGTTTTGGTGAAATTCGCGTGCGCTTCGTCGCCTTTAAAGGCGAACAGCGCGCTCATATTGCCAAAATATTTATCAATGATTTGCACGAATAAAAGCAACTTCTTTTCTTCCAGCCAAGCAAACGAAACAGCGTCGTCGTACATAAACCCGTCCGTCGTGGGCGTTGCGCCTACTTCGTCCGAATACCCAAGCTGCGGGAATTTCCCGAATACGTTATGATTTACGCCGAAAGGAAGCACCTTATCCCCCTGCGCGTTCGTATAATGAAGCTCGCCCGTTTTTTCGTCGTTGAACACGAACGAAAATTTGGTGATTCCCATCGGGTTTTCTTCGCAAAGGTATTCCGCGCCGTTTAATTCTTGGCGGAACGCGCTGTCGGCTAAGCCTTTTACGCTTCGAAGCTCTAAGTTAGAAAGCAATTCGTCCAGCCGTTTTTGCGCCGAAGGATTTTCAGGCAAAGGCTCGTCTTGCATTTGTTCTACGAACAGCTCTTCTAAGTTTTGGAAAATCATTCTCCGAACGAACGCCGAGCCTTGATTATCTGCGGTGCAAGCGAACAAAAAGTCCTTTTCGGGGAAACAAACGGTCAACTGATCGCCCAGTCCCACGAACGCAAAGCCGTTGCCGATCACTCGCCAAATCTGATAGCCGTAGCCTTCCTCGCAAGCGGAATAATGCGCGCTCTCCACGTTGGATACTACCTTAGAAGTCGCCTCGCGCAAATAGTCCTCGCTAATCAATCGTTCTCCGTTCCATTCGCCGTAGTTCATTACGAGCCGCCCGAACGCCGCCATATCCCGAAGAGGACAAACCATCGCCGAATCCCCCCACGAATCCCCGTTCGGCGTTTTCAAAATTCTCGCCGTTTGGAAAGCGTTCATTTTATTGAACAGCTTTTCTTTGAGATATTCGAGCAAGGGTTTCCCCGATAATTTTTCCACGAGCGCGCAAAGCACTTGCGAACCGGGGCTGTCGTACTCCCAAAGCGTACCCGACGGGTGGGTGTTGCGTGGCTCGTTGAAGTAGTGGTGAACTCTGTCGGGGTCGCCCGATATAAACCAACTGTACGAGCCGCCGACCGTCGTCATCGTCAGCATTTCGCGGATCGTCTGTTCGGTAAAATATTTCTGCCATTCCCCGTCTACCTTGTCGGGGAAATAATCTACGATTTTATCGTCAAGCGTAAGTTTTCCTTCTTCCAACAACAGCCCGATCGCCACGCCGACGAAGCTTTTCGTTTGCGAATACTGTCTATGGCAAAAATCCTTATGAAAAGGCTTCCAATAGGCTTCCGTAAAAATTTTATCCCCTTTCATAAACAGTACGCCGTGTGTGGAAGAGCCGCGTTTTTCGAGCTTTTGAATAAATTCAATCACTCTCTCCGAGCTGATCCCCGCTTGTTCGGGGGTGATTTTTTCAAACATTTTCTTTTTCCTTTATTTAATTATTTTTCGATTACGGGGAACTCAACCACGTCTTTGATCGGTCTAACTTTATACGCGCCTTTCGTGAAGTCGGGAACTTCTACGATACGGTTTTCCAGCACCGATTTTTCCGATAAATACGTGATCGCCATCCACGCCGCCGCGTCGTATACGTCGATCGGCATTTCCTTGCCGTTCAAATAGCAATCGGCAAAGGACATAAACAAAAACGCGTCCATACCGCCGTGCCCCAGATCGACCATTCTGCCCGGATTTTGCCAAATTTCAGGCAAGTATTCTTTATATTTTCCTGCGTTATTAAAAAATTTCACGCGCGCTTCTGCCGAAGGAATACCGTCTTCTTCGCCGCTAAAAACAACGCAGTTGCAGTCTTGATTATATCCGCCGCGCGTACCGCGAACGGTAAATTCACGGCTATAATAGAAAGGCAAAGTCGTGTCTAATTTCAAAGAGACCATTTCCCCGTTTTCACAAGTGATGATCGTTTCGAACACGTCGCCCTGCTTAAATTCTTTATCGCGCAAGTGCGCATATTTATCACTTCCATTAACGAAATCTTTCATACCCGCCGCCTTCGACGAACGCGAAACGAGGGAAACCATTCTGTTCCCGCGATTGATCCCGATAATTTTTGCAATCGGTCCGAATTCGTGCGTGGGATAGTTTTCGCAGTTGCGGTTTAAATAATGGTTCAAGCGATAATGTCTGTTCACGTCGCCCGAAGCTACTTCTCCGCGCAGATCGTGCCGATACGCGCCGTGACACCAAACGATTTCCCCGAATTTACCGTTTCTTACTAAGCTCGTTGCCAACAATTCGTTTTCGCCGTAGCAACAATTCTCCATAAACATAAACGGCGTTTTCGTCTGCTCGTATACTTCTACCAGCTCTTGAAGCTCTTCAAAGTTATGCGCGCCCCCAACTTCCATTGCCACCGCTAAGCCACGCTTTAACGCGTCGATCGAAACGCGCACGTGCGTTTCCCAGCTCGTCGCTACGTACACCACTTCGGGCTTTACTTCTTCGTAGAGCTTTATGTAGTCGGTATAGATAAGGGGTTTTTCCCCACCACCTTCCACGACTCTTTTTGCGGCGTCTTCCGCTTTATCTTCATAGTTATCGCATACGGCAACGATATCGTACGTTTCCAAATCGAGCATTAAGCGAATCAAGCTTCTGCCACGACAGCCACAGCCGACGATCGCAATTTTGATTTTTCTCTTTGCCTGTTCCATTTTATTTAAACCTTCTTAATAAAATTTTTTATTTTTTCGTTCGTTCCGTTCACTTCGGGAGCGCCGCCTAAAAACGGCGCTCCCTCGCGAACCTATGAGTGATAGTTCTTCCTCTACTCAGCGTCCCTTAGCTATAAAATTGTCCCCAGAACGCAGCGTCGTAAGCGGTATAGTCCGCCGCCAACAACGCCCAGCTATCGTAGCGTTTTACGCCTGCAATCTGCGTAGCGCCGTCGATCGTGTCGTTCGA
>JAFURH010000035.1 GCA_017471945.1 Clostridia bacterium
AGCCCCAGCTCGTGAACACTTCGTCCGCGTGGTGATGGTGATGATGTTCGTGATGTTCGTGACAACAACATTCCTCGTCGTGCTCGTGATGGTGATGATGTTCGTGGTGTTCGTGACAACAACATTCCTCGCCGTGCTCGTGATGGTGATGATGTTCGTGATGTTCGTGACAACAACATTCCTCGCCGTGCTCGTGATGGTGGTGATGTTCGTGGTGCACTTCGCTTTCCAGATTTTCAAGTTCCGCTTGCAAAGAATTTTTACGCTCCATCGCCGCGAGGAGCTCTTTACCGTTTAAGTCGTCCCAATCCGCAGTGACGAGGGTAGCCGTGGGATTCTTTTCTTTGAGAAGCTCTACCGCAACGGCAAGTTTTTCTTCGGATGTCTTTTGCGTATGGGAGAGCACGATACAATTCGCATTCTCGACTTGATCGGCGAAAAATTCGCCGAAATTTTTCAGATACGTTTTGCATTTTCCCGCGTCAACGACGGCGCAAAACGCGTTAAGCTTGGCATTTTCGAGCCCTGCGTCGGAAACCGCTTTGATCACGTCGCTAAGTTTTCCCACGCCCGACGGTTCGATCACGATACGATCGGGAGAATATTCCGCCGCGACCTTTTTTAAAGCCGCCGAAAAATCCCCGACGAGCGAACAGCAAATGCAACCCGAATTCATTTCGGTGATATTGATCCCCGCTTCCTCCAAAAATCCGCCGTCGATTCCGATTTCGCCGAATTCGTTTTCGATCAATACGACTTTTTCGCCGACGTAAGCTTCTTTAATGAGTTTTTTAATGAGCGTCGTTTTTCCCGCGCCTAAAAACCCCGAAAAAATATCGATTTTCGTCATAGATTACCTCTTTCGTTTTTTCTTTATAATATTTATAACGCAATTTTTTTAAATCAAAACGCCCAATTTCCGTCTTTGAAAATCTGAACGCGTTCGCCGCCTTTCGTTACGCCGACGATCGACGTATCCTTCGTGCCGATCATAAAATCGACGTGAATCATACTGTCGTTGATACCGCGGGCTTTACATTCCTCGTCCGTATATTTTTCATAGCCCTTCAAGCACTCGTTGAAACCGTGCCCGAGCGCGAGGTGACAGCTTGCGTTTTCGTCGAACAGCGTATTATAAAAGAGCACGCCCGACTGACTGATCGGCGAATCGTAGGGAATCAAAGCGACTTCGCCGAGCTTGCCCGCGCCTTCGTCCATAGAAACCATTTTCTTCAACAGCTCTTCGCCCTGCTTTGCCTTTACTTCTACGACCTTACCGTTTTCAAAGCGCACGGAAAATTCGTCGATCACTTCGCCCATATACGAAAGCGGCTTGGACGAATACACGATCCCTTCCGCCGCGCCCGCTTTGGGAGAGGTAAAGACTTCTTCGCTCGGGATATTCGGATTGAAGATCCTGCCTTTTAAGGTCTTTTCTTTGCCGCCGCAGAAAATCCCGTCGGGGAGCAGCTCCACTTTTAAATCCGTGCCGTTCGGGCTTTTGATTTCCAGATATTGAAGCCCCAGATCGTTGAGATAGCGAGAGCGCGCGGAAAGATCGTCGTTATGCTCCTTCCAAGCCTTGATCGGATTTTTCCCGTCGGCGCGGGAAGTATACAAGATCACCTTCCACATTTCCTCGACGGCTTTCTTTTCGGAAAGCTGCGGGAACACCTTTTTCGCCCAAGCCTTGCCGGGCACGGCGGCAATACACCATTGATGCTTGTTTTCAAGCGCTACGCGGAAAGGCTTGATCTGCGGGAAAAGCGCGCGGCGAGCCTGACTCATTTTTTCCTGATCGACCCCGTTCATACCATCGGGATCTTCCGATTCTATATACAGCCGACAGGAATAATTTTTCGCTTTATATTCCCATTTAGATTTTGCCCAAGGTTTGAGTTCGGACAAAGACTCCAACGAACGGTAGGTAGCCGAAAGCTTTTCAGCGGGCTGGTGACTCCATTCCACGAACACTTCGCTCGCACCCGCTTTATAACATTCCTCTACGACCATCGTGACAAATTCGGGTTGATCGAGCCCCGCCGCGATAAACACGGTCTGTCCTTTTTTAACGTTCAACCCCGTGCGGGCAAGAAGTTTTGCGTATCTTTGCAATTGCGTTTTTCTCATAATTTTTAACTCCGTTGTATTTATTTTTTACGGCAAATCAGCCGATCTGATCGTAATTGATATTTTTATAAAACAGCTTTTTGAGTTCCGCCTCGTCTTTTTCAAGGGCAAGCGCCCACATAAGCTTTGTGATAATGCTCTCGTAAGTCATCGAATAGCTTTCGAGCAGGTCGAAACGCTTTTTAAGCCCTCTGCCGACCTGATAAACGCTCATATCGCTACCCTCGTGCTGTACCTGCGTGGTTACGGCGAGCGTTTTGCCCTTCCCTTTCCATTGTTCGAGGATTTCGTAAAAGCCGTAGTACTCCCCTTCGGGGATTCCGCCTGCGCCATAGCCCGACATAACGACCGCGTCGTAGAGCTTAAAATACGCGTCTAAAATGCTTCCGTCCATACCGGGCGTGAGCGTCAACAGTCCGACTTTTCTGTTTAAATTCAGATAAAATTCGGGCGCGACGGCTTTCGGCGTTTTGATATAGGAAATAATTCGTCCGTCGCGGATTCTGCCGAGCACGGGGAAATCCACGCTTTCGAACGCGTTATAGCTCTTGGTTCTGATCTTTTTCGCGCGCGTGCCCGCGATAATTTTGCCTTGAAAGACGATCGTCACGTCCGCGGACTCGTCCGAAGCGGCGTATAAAAAACTGTCGCGAAGATTGATCCTTCCGTCGGTATCTTCCTCGTCGATAGGCTGTTGCGAACCCGTCAAAACGATGGGTTTAGGGGAATGTTGGATCATATACGAAAGCATCGCCGCCGTATACGCCATCGTGTCCGTACCGTGGCAGACCACGAACCCGTCGTATTTTTCATAATTTTCCTTAATAACGCTCGCGAGCTTGATCCAATGTTCGGGCGTGATATTCGTGCTGTCGATATTATAAACCTGCACGGAATCCGCCTCGCAATATTCGTGAATCTCGGGCACGCAATCCAACAGCCCGCCCGAGGAAATATCGGGCTTTAAGCCGTTTTCGCCTTGCCGCGAAGCAATCGTGCCGCCCGTTGCGATCAATAAGATTTTTTTCATTGATATCCTCCGAATATATCATTCCCCTTTTCAAGCGTTTACAATCAATTTTTTCTGCGAAGATAATCGCCCTCGGAAAGCGCGTAAGGACACGCGATTTTATACGTTTCGCACACGAGCTTACAATCCTCCGTCCGTTCGCCGTTGGAATCGTAGATCTCTTCTGCAACGAAGGTCTTTCCGAAATTCTCGCTCGGGGAAAGCACTTCGAGAAGGTCGCCTTTTTTGAATCGGTTGCGCATTTGCGCATATATATAACCGTTTTCGTTTCCTTTGACGTCGGCGATATAGGTATATTCACCCTTGGACTGGCTATCCGAATAATTCACGGTTTCGGAATTTTTTCCAAGCGCGTAGGCTTCCGTATAATCGCGGTGGGCTACGTTTAAAAGCTCGGCTTCCGAAACGGCAAAATCTTCGCCTTGAAGAGCTCTTTTATACGCGTTGATCACCGTGGCGAGATAATATCCGCTCTTCATTCTTCCTTCGATTTTAAAGGAATTGACGCCCGCTTTTTCAAGCTTTTCAAGCCTCGCAAGCATATTCAGATCTTTACTGTTGAAAATAAACGTACCCCGTTCGTCTTCTTCGATCGGCAGCCATTCGCTTTTTCCGTTCGTGGCGTTGAGCGCGCGCACTTCGTAGCGCCAACGGCAGGATTGCACGCACGCGCCGCGATTAGACGACCTGCCATCGAGATAATCGGATAAAAGACATCTCCCGCTATACGAAATACACATCGCGCCGTGTACGAACGCTTCCAACTCCATTTCAGGCACGAAATCGTGAATTTCGGAAATTTCTTTTATAGACAGCTCCCGCGCGAGCACGATACGGGAAACGCCTTGTTCCTGCCAGAACTTTACGGCGTAACGGTTGGTCGTGTTCGCTTGCGTGGAAAGATGCAGTTCAAGCTTGGGCGCAACCTTTTTCGCAAGGTAGATAACGCCGGGATCACTGATAATCGCGGCGTCCGCCCCGATACTTTGCAAATAGATAAGATACTCCGAAAGCGCGCTGAAATCGGCGTTTTTCGCGAAGATATTCGCCGTGGCGTAAACTTTTTTGCCTTGGGATCTTGCAAGGGAAACGGCAGAAGAAAGCTCTTCCGCCGTGAAATTGTCCGCAAAAGAACGCAAGGAGAAATTTTTCCCGCCCACGTAAACTGCGTCCGCGCCGAAATACAGCGCGGTTTTCAATTTTTCATAGTTCCCCGCAGGGGCTAAAAGTTCAACCTTCATTTCTTTATCCTTAGTCGTTTTTCTCTCCCAAATAGACGGAAAGCGCGACCCCGTCGCCGATATCGAGGACGGAGGTCAAAAACTCTTTATCCGTCGTGACCGTTTGAAGATAGGAACGGAGCTTGTCCACGATCGAGTGGCGTTTTTGCGGAGTCGGTTCTTCGCCGCTGACCCAGCCGTATAATAACACGTCGTCGGCAAAGAGTACCCCGCCCTTCTTCATAAGCCTCTTTAAGTCGAACAAATATTTTTCGTACTGCGCTTTCGGGCCGTCTAAAAACACGAAATCGAATTCGCCGTCCATCATTGAAAGTATCTCGCCTGCGTCGCCAAGATGCGCCGTCACGCGTTCGGATACGCCGAGTTCGATAAAATTTTGCTTCGCCTCTTCGTATCGTTCCTCTTCAAGCTCGATCGTCGTGAGCTTTGCCTTCGGACAAGCGCGAAGCATCGCCGCGCCCGACAGCCCGACCGCCGTGCCGATCTCCAAAATCCGCTTAGGCTGCAACGCCGTAACCGTCAATAAAAGATATTGCAAGGTTTCGTCGTCCGCGACGGGAATCCCGCGGTGCAAAGCTTCGGTTCTCAATTCGGCGATCCGCTCGTCGATATGCAGTTGTACAAGGGACGCCGTGTATTTCATTCGTAAAATTCCGTTATACGTCGAGAATCGCCACCACGATCAGCGGGGATTGTTTGGTTCTTTTGAAAATATAATTTTTCAGCGCGCGTTTGATACAGGTCACGAGTTCGGGTTTATTGCCGTTTTCGTAATTATAACCCTCTACGGCTTTTTGAACGACGTATTTCATTTCTTCGTCCGTACCGATACGTCCTGCGTAAGTGAAGCCGTGCGATTCCACGACGGGATCGTTGATCACGAAATTGCCCGTAACCGCAATCGCGACGGTGATTGCGCCTTCCGAGGACATTTTCAGTCGGTCCTTCATCACTTCGCTCGTGCCGTAGTCCTCGATCCCTTCACCGTCAACCAGCCGCGTGCCCGCGGGGATATTTTCGCCGAGCCGAATGGTCGAATCGGTAAGCTCCACGCAATTCCCGATCTCCGTGATCAAGATATTCTGCGAAGGCATACCGAGCGATTCGGCAAGCTGTGCGTGGCGTTTTAAATGCCGATATTCGCCGTGTACGGGAATGAAGAATTTAGGTTTTAAAAGATTATGCAAAATTTTATGTTCTTCCTGACAAGCGTGCCCCGAAACGTGGATTTTTTCAAGGCTTTCATAGACCACCCGCGCACCTTTTTTATAAAGATTATTGATCACGCGGTAAACCATTTTTTCGTTACCCGGAATAGGCGTTGCGGAAATAATGATCGTGTCGTTTTCGCCGACCGTGACTTTATTGAATTCCCCTGCCGCCATACGGGTAAGCGCGCTCATAGGCTCGCCTTGCGTACCCGTAGATACGATCAAAAGCTCGCCGTCGAAAAGGTTTTTCGTCTGTTCGATATCGATCAGTACCCCTTCGGGAATTTTAAGCTCGCCGATCTTCACCGCCGCTTCCACGACCTTGAACATACTGCGCCCCGAAAGCGCGACCTTTCTTCTGTATTTAACGGCAAGATCGATGATCTGTTGCAATCTGTGCACGTTGGAAGCAAAGGTAGCTATGATAAGGCGACGATTCATATTCTCCGAAAAAAGGTGATCGAGGGTCGTTCCGACGACCGTTTCGCTCATCGTATAGCCTTGCCTTTCTATATTTGTCGATTCCGCCATATACAAAAGCACGCCTTCTTTACCAAGCTCGGCAATACGCTTTAAATCGATCGCGTCGCCCGCCACGGGGGTCAAGTCGATCTTGAAATCCCCGCTGTGATAAATAAGCCCGTAAGGCGTTCTGATCGCAAGCGCACACGCGCCCGAAATAGAGTGGTTCACATTGATAAATTCGACTTCAAATGCGCCGAGCTTAATCCTCTCCCCTGCCACAACAACGCGTTGCGCGATATTTTGGATATGGTGCTCTTGTAATTTGTTATCTGCGAGCATCAGCGTAAGCTTCGTTCCGAACACGGGCGTGGTAGGATTGAGTTCTTTCAACAGATACGCAAGCCCGCCGATATGGTCTTCGTGCCCGTGCGTGAGCAAAACGCCCCGCACTTTGTCTTTATTTTGCGCCAGATAGGTTACGTCGGGAACGACGGAATCGATCCCCGGCATATCTTCGTTGTTGGGAAAGGTCATTCCCGCGTCGATGATCACGATATCGTTGCCGTATTCGATCGCCGTAATATTTTTGCCGATCTCCCCAACGCCGCCGAGAAAAAGAATTTTAACGGCTTTTTTCTTTCGGTTATTGCGAACGGGTTTTTCCGCTGCATTTTTCTTAGGCGTAAGCGCCGCAAAATCTTCGAAAGCTTTCTTTACGTTACGGCTTGTCCGTGCGTTTTTCTTTGGATTTACCGTCGCGTTCATCGAAGTACCCGTGCCGCTGCCTAAGCTTCTTTTGGGAATTTTGAGCGCAGGTTTCGCTTTCGTAGAATGCTCGCCGTTCGTTTGTCGTTGGCGTTTTTCCTGTTTATTTTCGTTCACTTATAAAAATTCTCCCTTGGCGGATGTCCGCCTTTTGCGTTTCTCAAAAATAGAGAGCCGAAAATTATTTCAATCATCAGCCCTCTTACGCATTATTCGTATGTATGCCGCGGATCAGAAATCCAACTCTACTTTCTTTTCCTTGGTGATTTTGATCAAGCCTTGATTTAAAAGCTGTTTCGTGGTTTCGTAAGCAAATTCTTTCTTATAGTCCACTTCTTCGAATTTCTCGTCCTTGACCGCTTGCTTGCTCTGCGCGAGAGCCTCGACGAGTCTCAACGCCTTCTTCACGGCCGCGTCGCTCTTGACTTTTACCATAAACGGCGTGTTTTCGTAAGCTTTCTGTTCGCCAACGTTCTTCTGGTGATAAACCGTCGTTTTGAATTCGGGATCGTCGGGATTCAAGTCGAGATAGAAGCAAAGCGTTTTACCGCAGATGTTCATTTTTGCGATCGTGTCGCGACCGAGGTTAAATCTGTCGCCGTGCCAGCTTACGTTGGAATTGATCCTCTTATAAGAGGTCAACGCATTCTTGATTTTACCGTAATATTCCTTAACGTCGTTTTCGCTCTGTTTCATTTTTGCGGTAAAGCTTCTCTTCAAACGAATCACAAGCCCCGTTTCCGCGTCAACGAGCTGATTGTTGACTTCTTCGTAGGAATCTTCCCCGATGGTTTCCGCGATCGCTACCGCGATTTCTTCCTTGGTTTCTTCCCGAACTTCTTCCACGGGTTCTTCCGCGACGACGGGTTCTTCTACGGTTTCGACGATCTCTTCCACGATCTCCTCGACTTCGGCTACCTCTTCGACGGGTTCTTCCGCCGACTCTGCGACTTCCTCTGCCTTTTCGCAAGGAATGCAGACCGCATCGCATTTGAGTTCTTCGCGAACGAGTTCCGCAACGCGGGAAGCGATTTTCGCAACGTCGTCCTCATCCATCAAAAGTTCATAGGAAGCGGGTTCGGACTCGGAAACGGAAAGTTTTTCAGACACTTTCGCCGCGATCGTATCGATATCGAGCGCCGCGGATACGCCGTTTGCGATCTCCTTAACCCCTTCTTCGTCGATCACGACTTCACAGGATTCCTCGGACGGCGTAAGTTTTGCCGCGACCATTTCCGCAAGCTTGTCGTAATCCACGGGAGCAGACTCTGCAACTACGGGCGCAGGCGTGGGGATCTTTGCCGCGATCATATCCGAAAGCTTTTCGTAGTCGATCTCGGGAACTTCTACCTGAGGGACTTCGATCTTTGCCGCAACCGCGTCCGCGATCGCATTGATATCGAGCGCCGCGAGGATCTTTTCCACGATCTCGTCGGTATTGACTTCGGTCTTAACGGTTTCCGCCGCTTTTTTGAAATTATCGTCGATACGGCGATAATCGATCTTTTCGGGATAGGGAAGGGATTCCACCACCTTTTCCGCCGCGCCGTAAATGATCTTATCGTAATCCACTTCGGGTACTTCGGGCATAACGGGCTTTTCTTCGTTCGCCGCAACTTCCTGAATCATTTCGAGGACTTTGTCGCTGACTTCTTCGACGATACGCGAATAATCGATATTTTCCGCAACGGGAATCGCCGCGACCGCTTCGAGTACCTGACGGCTATGCTCCAAAGCGCAAGCTTCCGCTTTTTCCGCGACCGTTTCCCCGATCTTATCGTAATCTACTTCCTCTACCTGAGGAATTCCCGCAATCACGCTTTCGCGGATATCGTCCACCAACGCTTGCGCGTCGAACGAGGCAAGCTTTGCCTTGATCTCGGAAATTTGTTTATCATTTTCTTCCAAAAGAGCGAGTTTCCCTTCCGTCGTGTCGAGCTTAGCGACCACTTCGTCGCTTAAAATACCCGAAAGATCGTCGTAGATGGATTGGTTCTGTTTGTAGCCGTATTTAAGCTCCTGAACCATAAGCTGAACGGACGAAGCGGTATCCTTCGTCTGCTTCGCCGCTTCCTCCTGCATCGTTTTATACAATGCACCCGACTGCATCGAAGAATATTTAAGCTCGTTTAAAAGCTCCTTTTTCAGCGCTTGCAAATCAAAGGAAAGCCAGTTATAAAGCGCGTCGATCTTCGTCGCTACGCCGCCTTGCTGAGCCGTCGCCTGATTTTGAGTCTTGTTACCGTTCTCCGTCATATTACACCTCTGTTTCCGTCCGCTTTACGAATTTTGCGAACTTAATTTTCCGTTGATCGTGCCGTATCTCTGCTCTAAAAGAGCAAAGATATACATTTCCACGACATTATTA
Organism: Clostridia bacterium; assembly: GCA_017471945.1. GTDB lineage: Bacteria > Bacillota > Clostridia > Christensenellales > Borkfalkiaceae > Scatosoma. The sequence goes on from JAFURH010000035.1 coordinate 9,211, forward strand.
TAACACAACTTCGCGTTCGGGTCAAGAGTTTTACCGAAAAAAATCTTTTCCGAAAGGCACTTTTTTTGTGTTTTTCGGGATTTTTTTACGTTTTTTCAAAAAAGGCTTTCTTTTTTCGTTGAACGCGGACACGGTACGGATTTTTTATGAACGGATAAAAACAAAAGTTGCAGTCCGAATTTTTTTCGAGCCGCAACCTTTTTATTTACTTTTTATTTCCGATTCGCGTTGACGAGGCGGATCGTTGCGGGGGTTCGCCCTTTAACGAAGAAATATATTCTTCGTACTCCGCTTCCGTGATCTTGGGTACTTTATTTTTTTTCTCTTTTACCGATTTTCCCATAAGCGACTCCTTGAAAAGAATTTACAAAGAGTATTCCCCTGTTTTTTGCATTTTATCCCCCCTATCGGGCATCTTTTAAATGAGAATACAGAAGATCCCGCCTTTCCCGTCGTTTACTACGCGGGTGATCACACGTTTGATCTTTTTGCTGATTTCCGGCGGCATACCCTGCGCTTTTTTCGCAAATTCATCTTGCATCAATTCGTACAGACTCTTACCGAAAATATTCGTCTGCCAAACCTTTTCCCGATCCTCGGAATAATTTTGTAAGGTTTCCTCTATAAACGCTTCGCTCTGCTGCTTCGTGCCGACGATGGATTGTATCTCGCCCGTAACGCCGATTTTGATGATATGATAACTCGCCGCGTCTGCTTTGAAACGTACGCCGTAGCCGCCGTTTTTACGGACGAGTTGCGGTTTATCCAAATCAAGTTCTCCACCTGTCGGTTGTACTACGCCGTAACCTTTTTCTTCCGCCGCGGCAAAAGCGTCTTTGATCTTTTCGTAGCGACGGTTGGATTCGGAAAGTCTTTTCACGAACTGCATCAATTTTAAATCGTTTTCCAGATTCTCGCCGCATTCTTCGCTGAGGACCTTATAGAACAGCTCCTCTTTTGCTTTTACTGTAATCTCCGCCCTGCCACGTCCAAGCTGCATTTCCACGCCGTCGGGAGGCAAGAAATCCCCTTCCGTAAATAAGTTTTCGAGCGCGAAACAATCTTTCATTTTAAAGATTTTCGAAGCCGCTTTTTTCAGCTCGCCCGTAAGATACGCCACCGTGGGATTCTCTTCCGGCAAGGCGCGGATCCAGTCGGGAATACGGATATCGATCTGGGAAACGGGGAATTCGAAAAGAGCTTTTTGAAGGATACCGACGATCTCCTCTTCTCCCATCGTTTCCACGTTCACCGCGACCACGGGGGCGTCGTATTTCTCCTCCAAAGTTTGGCGGAGAGTCTCCTGTGCTTCGGGCTGACGGCAGTTCAATAAGATCACGAACGGTTTATCGATCTCTTTGAGGGCGCTCACCGACCGTTCTTCGGCGGAAAGGTAGTTTTCGCGCGGGATATCGGTAACGCTGCCGTCCGTCGTTACGAGTACGCCGATCGTCGAATGTTCTTTGATCACCTTTTCCGTGCCGAGCGTCGCCGCTTCTTCAAAGGAAATGGGATCTTCGCTCCAAGCGGTTTTCACCAGCCGAGGCGCACCGTCTTCTTCGAATCCACTCGCTCCCGCAACGGAAAAACCGACGCAATCTACGAGGCGTACCGACGCTTCCGCACCCTTTGCGACCGCTATTTTCGCCGCTTTTGCGGGCACGAATTTCGGTTCGGTGGTCATTACGGTTTTCCCTGCCGCCGACTGAGGCAATTCGTCCGTCATCACCGCTCGTTGCGCAGGGTCTGCGGACGGGATCACCATTTTTTCCATAAAACGCTTAATAAAGGTAGACTTACCCGTGCGTACGGGACCTACTACTCCTATGTAAATATCGCCGTTCGTACGGCTCGCAATATCTTCGTAGACGCTATAATTTTCCATCGCGACCTCCCTTCGTGGTATTCTTTTCGTATTTGCGAACGAAAAAATCTCCGCATAAAAACCTCACGGTTTACTATATGCGAAGATCAAGCGATTTATGAAAATTATTGTTTATCAGCTTTGCGGAAGCCCTTCTTCAGACGATTTTCCGATCCCGTTACCGGCCGCTTCAACGGCAAGATAGTCCTTATCCTCGGTAAAATCTCTCGGTTCGTCGTATTCTCCTCCAAGAGCTTCGATCGCGTATTTGAGTTCTTGAAATTCAACGAAACCGATCGTGGTATCCTCGATCCGCTCTAATAAGTACGGCAACGCCCGCTCGTCGCCGTAGGCGGCAAGATAACTCGAACGCATAGGCAGGTTCTCTCCCGCCGATAAAAACGCAGAGAGCAAAAGCCCGTATACGCGTTCGTCACGCGTCTTTACGCGCGAGAGTATCTCCAAGCAATATTCTTTGGAATATCCTTCGTTGTAAAGGGAAAACACCTGCTCTTTCACGTCGTCGGCGTGAAGTTTGAAAATCTCCACCGCGTCGTTTTGGATATCCTCGCTCAAACGGTTTTCTTTCAAAATTTCAAAATACGAGTCAAACGCCCGCGCGTCGTCGGCGATCAGATTGATCGCGTAGGAAACGGTCGCTTCGTCTTGGCTTTTTAAAAGCGGCAACAGAGCGGCTACGGCGTCGCGACTTTCGATTTCCGCGCATAAAAATTCAGGTACGGGAACTTCCTTTGCAAGGTGCTCCGCAAGCGTTTCCGCGAGCTCGGTTTCCGACATTTTCGCGTAATATTCCTTCGGCGTACATTTGATCTTTGCAACGAACGTATCGCCGAATTTTTTATACAATCTGGGAATGATCTCCTCCCATTGTTTTTCGGTATGCTTTTCTTTGTTCTCTTCGATATATTTTGCGAGTTTTTCGTCGAATAACCCGTCGAAATCAATGAGTTTCATATCCTTTCTCCTCTCTCGTATCTCTTTTTTCAGTATATTCAAAACTCGCGCAAGAAGCCAGCAAAACCCGTACTTTCGCCGCGTTTGCCTCAAAGACGGCGGATATTTGATCCACGTCCTTTCCAAGCTCTCTGAGCCCGCTCAAAAGATAGATCGCGCAAGCGATATCGTCGCCGTTATCCAAGAGATCAAACTGCTCGTTTTTTTCTACCGCGCGATATAATTTTTCCGCCGAATTCTTGATCTTTTTTGCGTAGCCGTCGCTGATGGCAATAAATTTGGAAGCGATCCGCGCGTAGCCGTCGATAAATTTTTTGCGCTTTTTTCGCCCGATATCGATCTTTAAAAGATGGATTTTACGGTAAATATTGCAGAGCACGAGTCCAAACGATGCGGGTTCGTTTCGCTCCAACAACATTCTGAGCGTTTCGATTTTTAATACGTCGGAGACCTCGCTATCTAAAAGCGCCTCCCTTATAAATCTCAAAGCGGAAGCGTGCACCGCAATAGCAAGCGCCCTATATTGCAGGTCGTGATCCGAGCCGTCCATTTCGTCGAAGCACCAACGGAAAAGCCCTTCGTTTTGCGCGATATCGCCGAACAGTTCCGCCTCTTCCTTAGGCATTTTTGCGATCTGCGCAAGCACCTGCCGACGCCGTTCTCTCTCTTCAAGCGGTACGCGATAAAAATAACTGAGCTCGGGAATCGGCTCACCCTCTTTCCATTCCCGCAATAGATCCAGATAATACTCCGCAACGAACGCGTCGGGATAGATCGTACAAAGACGATCAAAATCGGCGATCGCTTCTTTCACGCGCCCGCTTTTCGCCGCCGCAACGGCCCTGAAATACAACATTCGTCCGTCGTAGGGCATTTCGTTTTCCAGTTCGAGAAACTTCCGATACGCTTCTTCGTGTAAGCCGTTTTCACAGCATACCGTCGCGACCTTATAAATTTCCTCCGAGTTTTCCTGCTTTTCGGCGGCAAGCTTTTCGGCAAGCGCACGGCTTTCCCCTAATCTGTCCTGTTCCAGATACGCAGCCGCAAGGGTGGACATTGCTTGCACGCTGTCGGGGCGGTCCTCCAAAACGTCCAAACAGATATTTTCGGCGGTCTTTGCCCGTTCTGAGAGCAAATAGGCGATCGCTTGCATCTCCTTGGCGCGATAGTATTCCTTAGAGCCTTTCGCGACCTTATCCAAAATTTCGATCGCTTGATCGGGATCGCCGTGTTTTAAGACGATCGAACCCATTTCCAACTCTTTCGAGTAATCAGCTTTTTCGGGTGGATAAACGAAGCGGAAACGGTCTTTTTTCTTAGAAGAAAAGGTCTCCGCAATCTCGTATTTGGTTTCTTCGGGCAAGGTGTCGTCTACGTTAATAAGCTGATTATAATAATACGCCGATTGACTGTCGTTACCCATATTCAGATAATTGACGGCAAGTCCCTCGTAGATATCGGGCAGGTCTTCCACCTCGCAATCGTCGAGAAATTTGTACCAGCAATTCACAGCGGAGGAATGTAGACCCATATTCTCGTAAATATCGGCAAGTCGGGTGTATACGTCCCCGTCGCCGCCGTATTCGTCGTATTGCTTATACGCGAAACGAAGGGCGGCAATATACTTGCCTTCGTTATAATATTGATCTGCCATACGCCCCAAACGGTCGTAACTGAAATCTATTTTTTGAACCTTTTTGGCCATCTTTCTTCCTCGTTCCGCTTAAACTTTATGCGGAAAAATCTTTTCGATATCTTCTTCTTTGAACAAATAATCCGTGTTACAATAATGACAATGCGCTTTCACCGCGCCGTCCTCTTTTACAATCTGCCGCATCTGCTCTTCTCCAAGCGACGCAAGCACCTCCGCAAGATACGCCCTCGAACAATGGCATTGATAAACCGCCGTTTTCCATTCTACGCGCGATTCGGTGACGGCAAAATATTCCCGCGCCGTTTGAAGTATTCCTTTTTTTTCTATCTCCTCGGTGATCGCGCGAAGCTTTTCCCCTTTCGGCAAGCGGTCGAGCGTAGCGGGATCGGCAAACGGAAGAGGCTGCAACACGGTGATCCCCGCAAACGCCACTTTGTCCGATTTGTCGAAACGGATACGCGAGCCAAAATAGGTCGGGAGCTGTTCGCTGATGCGATAATATTCCTCAAAAATGCCGTCAACGCCGCCTTCGGCAAACCCGCAAGAGCCGACGAAAGGACGGGAATAGCCGTCGTCACGAACGACGGTTAAAGACCCGTTTTCACCCAAAACGGCGCGTTCGTCCGCCTCCATTTTCGGTTCGTCGATATAACCGCGGATATGCAGGGCAAAATCCCCCGACACGCCTATCGTACCGCCAACGCCGTCCCCTTTTAAGGAAACGGAAACCTGTCCCAAAGTTTCTTTGAGCGACGCGCTCATAAACGCGACCGCCGAGAGCACTTTTCCGAGCGTTAACGCCGCGGAACGGGAAAGGCTATGTAATTTTACCGCTTGTCTGACAAGCTCCGTCAAGTCGATCATCGTTAAAGAAACCTGATCGTCAAAGACGAGACAACGCAAAGCATTTTTCATATTTTATCCTCAGATCTTTTGCGCCCAGAAACAAATCCTGTCGCTCGTTTGTTTTTCTTCTCCGAGATGCCCTTCCGCTTTCAACAGTCTGAACCCGCTGTGTTCAAGCGCAACGGCGATTTCTTCTTCCTTATATATATATTGCAGATGTCGTTCGTCGCGGCGATCGTACGAGCCGTCGGCGTTTTTGATAAACAGCGTTACGTCCAACGTCGCACGATCGTTTTCCACGTGATTGAAGCATAAATAGGTGACCTCGTCGCGGTCGTCAACGGAAACAGTATCTGCAATCTTTTCACGAAATTTTCGTTCGGAGCTGATATCAAAGACGAATATCCCGTTTTTATTTAACGCAGAATGAACGTTTTTAAACGCTGAAAGCAATTTTTCTTTCGGAATATAATTTACGCAATCGTTTACGGCGGAGGCAAAATCAAATCTTTTGGGTAGCTTTGTCTTTACGATATCCCCGAGAAGATAAGCGCTTCTGACCCCTTCTTTACGGGCTTGTTCCTCGGCAAACCCAAGCATTTCGGGGGAAATATCCAGTCCCGACATCCGATAGCCGGCTCGCTCGAACGCGCGAGTAAACCACCCGCCTCCGCAACCGATATCGATTCCTGCGGTAAGCGGATAGGCTTTCAGCCCCGCAACTAAATACTGCGACCAGTTTTCATAGTCGCAGTCGTCGTTGAGATATTCAAACCATTTGGCAAGATTCGCGTAGGCGTTTTTTCTCTCCATACGGCTCCTTTCCGCCGCGCGGCGGGTTACGAAAAATTATTCTCCGAGCATTTTCGGCGGCTTGCGTTTTTTACGTTTGCCCTTTGCGTCCTCTTCTTGAAGCGCTTTTTCACGCTCGTCGAACATCTTGTTATATTCAACGTATTTCAAGTCGTTCTTATGCTCTTCCGCATACGCTTCGGTATCTTCCGCAATATTCTGTTTGCTTTCGCGAAGGCGTTTTAAATCCTCGCGGGTGAAAGAAGTCGGAAGCTCGTATACTTGCAGATCGTCGTCGATGGGTTTGATCGGACGGGCGACGAGGCGAGACCTGCCCGCCGCGAGGATCGCGCGTTGATATTCGATCGCAGCGGCGCTTTCGCCGTCGAGAGACGAAGAACCGTCTTTATTGTAAATACCCCTACCCACTCTCGCGCCTTCGATCTTCGGATTGATATATTTATCAAACACCCATTGCGCAAAATCCAACCACACGAGAAGCAGGAAAGAGAAGCTGAACAGGATCAAGAATACGATCGCAAGCATCATAAAGAACGAGCCGCCGAAAAGGAAAAAGATAAACGGCAATAAAGCGATCGCACCGAAGAAGATCGTCTGCGGTAACGTGCCGAGCATAATGAAAAAGGAATTCTTCAAAAGTACGAAAAATTTCTGTTCGTAATTCACGCCCAAAGCGATCATCCAAAGGGTCATAAACCCTGCGATCACCACGAGAACGTAGCTGAAAGCTTCGGAAATTTTAAACCAAACTTCCTGCGCGGTACTCGTATTCGAAACGGACAGCGAAAATTCGGAAAAATTGATAAGAGTCATACAAAGCGTTAAAACAAGCGTAAAGAATAAGCTTGCCTGCAACGCGTTCTTATAATTAAGCTTTACGCCGCGCCAGAAATCGTTCGCCACGAACACGCCTTCCGTCCAGATCATATTGCGGATCACGTACATACCGCCCGAAAGACCGACTGCGGCGATAAACATAGAAATCACAACCGCAATATACGTAAACAGGTCGCTTTGAAGCGTAAGCATTTCCGCAAGACCTTGCAGATTGGGTGCGGCGGGATACCCCACCGCGAGGTTTGCCCCGAAGGGGTAAATGATCCCGTTGCTTTCGCCGATCATAATGCGGATCACGATGATTGCGATAAGAGGGATGAAGAACAATAAAGTCAATAGATTGATCTTAACGATCTTGCCGAAGTTGCCTTTAAACACGTCCCAGAACAACTGCCAGCGATTCGTAGGCAAAGTACTTCTTGCGTATTCCTCGCTTTTTTCTTTGCCTTCGAGCATACGGGTAATAAACCCTTTCTTTTGTTGCGCCATTTTCTAACTCCAAAATTTTCTTAAAAAGGGCGTAATTCCCTTTTCCGATTTTTTATCTCTTCTATTTTACTACAAATTTGCGATAATTTCAAGGAAATTTCGAAAAAATTTCAAATAAAATTTGCAAGTTGTGAAAAATCTTTGACTTTTTACCCCGAATATGCTAAAATGAATTCGTTAAATAGAGGAGCGGACGAACATCAGTACCCTTCAAAGGCGCAGAATGTGGAATGATTTTGCGATATGCCTTGCTCGGGGAAAGGGTATCTCCGCCGAAGCGCTGCTTTATTCCGTCCGCGCTGGGCATACGGGAGAATACCCGTATGACTGACACCGTCTGTGTTGAGCTATTTACGATAACCGAAATTCGGTCAAACGCAAAGGCTTCTTATAAGGACGGTGGCTCACCGTCCTTTTATTTTTAAAAAAATTTTTTTAGGAGTTTACGATATGAAAACTTATAAGGTAGGCGTTATCGGCGCAACCGGTATGGTCGGGCAAAGATTTATGCTTCTGCTCGAAAAACACCCTCAATTCAACGTGGTCGTTCTTGCGGCGTCCGCGCGCTCCGCAGGAAAAACTTACGCGGAAGCCGTCGGCGATAAATGGGCGTTCAAAACCCCTATTCCCGAAAAATACCGCGAAATGAAAATTCTCGACGCGGAAGGAGATAAGGAAACTATCGCGGGAGCGGTAGATTTCGTTTTCTGCGCGGTAAATATGGACAAAGCGAAGATCCGCGCGCTCGAAGAAACGTACGCGAAAATGGAAGTTCCCGTCGTTTCGAATAACTCCGCGCACCGTTTCACGGCGGACGTTCCGATGGTAATTCCGGAAATTAACGGCGAGCATATCCAAGTTATCGAGGCGCAAAAGAAGCGGCTCGGCACGAAGCGCGGCTTTATCGCCGTAAAATCCAACTGCTCTTTGCAGTCCTACGTGCCCCTTCTCCACCCCTTGAAGAAATTCGGGATCAAGCAAGCGGCGGTTTGCACCTATCAGGCAATTTCCGGCGCGGGCAAGACCTTTGACACGATGCCCGAGATCCTCGACAACGTGATCCCCTATATCGGCGGCGAAGAAGAAAAGAGCGAAAAAGAGCCTTTGAAGATCTGGGGCGAAGTAAAGGGCGGCGAGATCGTTTTGGCGGATTCCCCCGTGATCACGGCACAATGCTTGCGCGTACCCGTTTCCGACGGGCATACCGCGGCAGTGTTCGTATCCTTCGAAAACAAGCCCTCTAAGGAGGAAATCCTTCAAGCTTGGGCAGATTTTAAAGGAGCGCCGCAAGAGCTCGGACTCCCCTCCGCGCCCGCACAATTTATTAAATATTTTGAAGAAGACAACCGCCCGCAAGCGAAGCTTGACAGAATGGAAGGTAACGGTATGAGCGTAACGGCGGGCAGACTTCGCGAAGATACCCTTTTCGATTATAAATTTATCGGGCTTTCGCACAATACCCTTCGCGGCGCGGCAGGCGGCGCGGTACTTCTTGCAGAGTTACTTGCGGCAAAGGGATATTTTGATTAAGTTATTGCCTTGACACGAAAAATAGGATAAGGAGAATATATTAAAATTATGAAAGGATTTTTTAAAGGTAGCGCGACGGCGTTGATCACGCCTTTTGACGAAAACGGCGTGAATTACGAAGCGCTCGGCAAACTCGTAGAACATCAGATCGACGGCGGAACGGACGCAATCGTATTCCTGGGTACGACGGGCGAACCCTCCACGATGTCTTTTGAGGAAGAACATATTTTAATGGAATATGCAGTCAAAAAAGTCGCAGGAAGAGCAAAAGTAATTTTCGGTTGCGGAAGCAATAACACCGCCGACGCGGTGATGACGGCGAAAAAAGCGGAAAGCTACGGCGCGGACGGTTTGCTCGCCGTCACCCCTTATTATAATAAATGTACGCAAAACGGGCTCGTAGAATATTATAAAGCGATCTGCGAATCGGTGTCCATTCCCGTGATCGCTTATAACGTACCCGGTCGGACGGGCGTGGAAATCCAGCCCGCAACGATGGCGAAGATCGCCGAAATCCCCAATATTGCGGGCATCAAAGACGCGGGCGGAAATATGAGCAAAACGATGGAAACCTTCCGTTTGGTCCGCGAGAAATGCGACGTATATTCCGGTGAGGACGCGCTGAATTTGCCTATCCTCGCGTGTGGCGGCGCGGGCGTTATTTCCGTTTTGTCGAATATCGTTCCCGCGGACGTAAAAAAACTTTGTACCCTCGTTCACGAAGGGAAGATCGAAGAGGCGATCGCGCTGAACGATAAGCTTTTACCCCTTGCAAACGCTTGCTTCGTGGAAGTTAATCCCATTCCCGTGAAAGAAGCGATGAACCTCGTCGGGTTTAACGCGGGTTCGCCTCGTGCGCCTTTGACGAAGATCGAGCCGCAAAACCGCGAAAAGCTCGTTGCGGCGATGAAAAATTACGGTTTGGAGATAAAAGTATGACGAGAATTATTCTGTGCGGCGCGTGCGGTAAAATGGGCGGTAACGTGCTCTCCCTTTTGGAAGGCGATTCGGAAGCGACAGCCGTTTGCGGCGTAGATCTTTATCCGCGCGAGATCGGGATTCCCGTGTATACTTCGTTTGCGGATATCAAAGAAGAAGCGGACGTCATTATCGACTTTTCCTCTTCGCAAAACCTTTCGGAAAGATTGGAATACGCAAAAAATAACGGGCTGGGGATCGTGCTCGCTTCGACGGGTTTCTCCCCTGCCGATCTTGCTTTGATCGAAGAATACGCAAAAACGACGGCAATCTTTAAAACCGCCAACCTCTCTTTGGGCGTAAACCTTATGCAAGCGCTTTGCAAAGCGGCGGCGGAGGTCTTGGGCGACGCGTTCGACGTGGAAATTATCGAAAAGCATCATAATCTTAAAAAGGACGCCCCTTCGGGGACGGCGCTGATGCTTGCGGAAACGGTCAACGAAGCGTTCGACGGAAAAAAGAAATTCGTGAACGGCAGAGAAGGGATCGTCGGCGCACGCGAAAAGTCGGAAATCGGAATCCACGCGGTGCGCGGCGGCACGATCGTCGGCGAACACGAGGTGATGTTTGCGGGCGAGGACGAAATTATCACGATCTCGCACAGCGCGCGCTCTAAGCGCGTATTTGCGGCGGGCGCGATCCGCGCGGCGAAGTTTTTAAACGGAAAAGGCGCGGGCGTGTACGCGATGAAAGAGCTTTTAGCCGAAGAACAAGCTTAAATTTCGTTTTGAAAAAATTTATCCCCCCGATCCTTTTGGAATCGGGGGATTTTTCTTTACGATCGAATTTTATAACGCCGAAACGGCTTTTTCCAGTCTTGCAAGCGTTCTTTCTTCGCCGAGGATCTGCATAATCGTCCAAAGATCGGGCGTATTCGAAAGTCCCGTCGTGGCGATTCGGAGCATCTCCGCCGCGTCGGACACGTTTCCGGGATAGTTTTCGGGGTTGGCTTTATACGCCTTCATATCCGTTGCGAATCCGCTTGCGGCGGCGACCGCCTTCACTTTATCGAACCAAGCCGAGCAATCGTCCGCATACGCATACGCCGCCTTGAAATCGGACAATATCTTTTTGACGGTCGCGTTATCAAAACGGTAAGCGTAATTGGGCGCGAACGATCCGTCGAAGAAATAAGAAATCATTTCCACCGCTTGTTTTGCGCAAACGAAGTCCTTTCTCCTCTTTTTGCCGCCGATCCCCATACAAAGCGTCAGCACTTTGAGCATATATTCTTTATCGGCAAAATACCCTTTCTGCTCGTCCGTGCCGTAATCGTTCGCCCAGTCTTTGAGGAAGTCGTACATTTCTTCTGCGGAAAGGTTGGACATCACCGTCTTTGCAATATCGTTGAGTTTTAAAATATCGAAAAGCGCGCCGCTCTTACCCATTTTACCGATCGAATACTTAAATTCGTCCAAAGGCTTATCGGGAAATTTCAGCATCCATTCCTCGAAATTGGAGTTCAACAGCGTCATCATATACGTCTTGACCGCAAGTTTATGATACCCTTCTTCACGATAGAAGGTAAGCGAAGCTTCGGGGTCTTTACGTTTGGAAAGTTTACGGCGGGTCTCGCCGTCGATTTTTTGAATGGAGCAATTATGACCGTATTTGGGAAGCCTGAACCCCAACACTTTGAAAAGTTCGATATGAATAGGCAGCGACGAAAGCCATTCTTCCCCGCGCAAAACGAGCGTGGTACGCATAAAATGATCGTCGATCGCGTGCGCGAAATGATAAGTCGGAATCCCGTCGGATTTTAAAATCACGACGTCCTGATTGTTTTCGGTAACGGTGATATCCCCTTTGATCGCGTCGCGGAAGGTAGATTTTTTCTCGACGTCGCCCTGCGATCTCAAACGGATCACGTAGGGCTTACCCGCTTTGAGATTTTCGTAAATTTGCTCTTCGGACAGATTGCGGCACTTTGCAAACTCGCCGTAGTAACCGGGTAAAAGCTTGTTTTCCGTTTGACGCTCGCGCGTTTTTTCCAAATCCTCTTCCGTACAGAAGCAAGGATACGCAAGACCTTTTTTGATCAATTCTTTGGCGTACGCGTGATAGATCTCCGCGCGTTGGCGTTGATAGTAAGGTCCGTATTCGCCCGAAAGATCCGCGCCTTCGTCGAATTCGACGCCGAAATATTTAAGCGACGAATGGATCACCTCCACCGCGCCTTCCACCTTTCTCTTTTCGTCCGTGTCCTCGATACGCAGGAAAAACACGCCGCCGCTTTGGTGGGCGATTCTTTCGTTCGCGAGCGCGACGTATAAATTCCCCAAATGCATAAAGCCCGTGGGGCTGGGCGCTAAACGGGTGACTTCCGCGCCCTTTTCAAGGTTTCTTTCGGGATAGCGTTCTTCATAATACGAAAGCGGTTTTACGTTCTCGTCGGGGATAAGCGCGTCCGCTAATTTGTTCAGATCCATAAGTAATTTTTCCTTTTTTTGTTATTATTTTAGCACGCAAAGTGCATTTAGTCAACGGTTTAAGCGAAAAAATCGAGGTTTTTATAGGAAATTTCGTAGAGTCCGTTCTCGATGCCGTGGACGATTTCCACGACCTGTTCGTTCAAAGGCGTGGGCACGCCCGCTTTTTTGCCAAGGGAAGCCACGACGCCGTTGATAAAATCGATCTCGCATTTTCTGCCGTTTTCGACGTCGTTTAACATTCCCGATCTTAAAAGCGCGTGTTTTTTCATCGCGATCGGCAGAACGATCTTCCCTTTCAAGTTTTGGAAAAGTCCGCCTTGCCCTAACAATTTTTTCAAATCGTGCCCCTGCATAGGCTCGACCGAAACGCCGAGCGATTTCGAAACGGCAAGACATTCGCGAATAATACCGAGCGCAATTTTTTTGGACTTCCTTCTTTTCGAAAGCTCGCCAAAGGTACAGCCCGTAACCACGGAAAGCCCCGAGAACGCGGCGTTGATACAAAGCTTACTCCACCTTGCACCCGCTAAGTTATCCGTCGTTTTTAAAAATTCCATATTCCCGCAAAGCGCGCCTATTCCCTGCAAAACTTCGGCAAGTAAAGGCAATTTTGCGTTATCGTTCCGATACCCGCCCACTTGCATCGACATCGCGGAAAGCGCGGAAGTCAATTTTACTTTGCCTTCCCCTATAAACGTCGCCCCAAAGGAAACCGCCGCACCGTACACCTTATCCCGTCCGAGAATTTCGCACAGCCCTTCTTCGGGCAAGCCGTTTTGCGTGGTGCATACGATCCCGCCGTCCGTAAGATAATTTTTCAAAAACTCGGCGATCTTTTTATTTTCGCGCTGTTTGGTCATCAAAAAGATCAAGTCGTATTTTTCCGACGTTTCCTCGGGCAACAATGCGGTTACGGGAATTTTCTTTTCCGTATCGTCCGCAACGCACAAAACGGTCGCCCCGTCGCTTTTTAACGCGGCGATATGCTCGCGGTTACGGCTGATCAAATGCGCGTTCACGCCCGATTCCGTTAAAAACGCACCGAGAACCGTACCCATTGCGCCCGCGCCGTAAACGGCGACCTTTATTCCTTTTTCAGCTCGCATTCGATCGCCTCCCGAATCCTCTCCGCGCTTTCGTCGATCGAAAGACCGTCAAGCTCTACGGTATAGTCCGCGTATTTTTCATATAAAGGTACGCGTTCCTCGTAAAGATCGCGAAAAGTAAAGCCTTTTTTCAAAACGACTCCGCGCGTTTTCAAATCCCCCAAACGACGGCAAATTTCCTCGTAAGAAAGTTTCAGATACACGACGATTCCGTTTTGCTTCATTTTTTCGATCGCGTCGCCGCGATAGATGGCGCTTCCGCCCGTTGCGATTACGCAACGGCTGGCGCAAATAGAAGAATTGACTTTCGCTTCCACTTCCAAAAAGCCCTCGTTTCCGAGTTCGGAAATGAGATCGCAAAGCAGTTTACCCTCACGGGCTACGATGACGCTGTCGCTATCGATATAGCCGTAGCCGATCTTTTTGGAAAGGACTACGCCGAGCGTACTTTTCCCTGCCGCCGGCATACCGACGAGAATGATATTTTTCACCTTTTATTCCTCCGTTTTCTTTTCCGTTTCTTCGGCGGGAAGCTCGTCCATAAACGGCATTAAAATGCTGTTCTGAACGTATAAAAATTCGTCTTTGATACGAATCCTGTCGCCGTCGAGTTCGAGATATTTCAAGCTTTCGCGAAGCGCTTTGGGAAAATCCTCCGCCATTTCGTTACCGAATTTTTGCTTGTATTCTTTAAGCGAAACGCCGTATTTCGTGCGAAGCCCCAGCATAATAAACTCGAATTTTGCCTCCGATTCCGCGACCTTTTCGCAGGTGATCGCGGGATAAAAGCCCGAAATTATGCATTTCATATATTCGTCGAGCTGGAAAGTATTCGTGAATCGACTACCCTGCATAAACGAGCTTGCCGAAACGCCGAAGCCGATATATTCGCCGCGCTTCCAATAATTCAAATTGTGCTTGCTCTCGTACCCGGGTACGGCGAAATTGGAAATTTCGTATCGTTCGTAGCCCTTTTCTTTCAAAAGCTTACAACCGTATTCGTACATTTCCGCGACTTCGTCGGAATCGGGCAGTTCGCCGTTTAAGTAGTCGGTGTAGATCGGCGTGCCGTCTTCGACGGTCAGCGCGTACATAGAAATATGTTTCGAGCCGCAAACGTGCGCAAGCTCGATCGTTTTTCTAACGTCCTCTTTCGTTTGGTTTTTCAGCCCGAGCATAACGTCGGTACTGAAATTCTGCCCGTTTAAAAGCTTGGTCGCGTACACGTAGTCGCGGGCGTTATGAATACGCCCCAGATCTTCGAGCTGTTCGTCGATCGCCGTTTGCAAACCGATGGAAAAACGGTTGATCCCCGCTTCCAGATAAGTTTTTACCTTACTCTCTCCGATCGTGCCCGGGTTGAGCTCGAGAGTAATTTCCGCATCTTCGGAAAGCTTGAAACATTTTTTGATCTGATTCATTGCGCCGAGAATAAGCTTCGGCGGAATATACGAAGGCGTACCGCCCCCGAAATATACCGTGTCAAAAGTACGGTCTTTGAGTTCCTCGCCGCGCATTTTAAGTTCCTTATAAAGACACGCCATATACGCTTCCGCATAGTCCACCTTATCGGGGAAAGAAACGAAATCGCAATACGAACACTTGTGCCTGCAAAAGGGTATATGAATGTAAATACCCGCCATTTTTTGACTCCTTTTAATCCTTATTCGTCTTTAAAATTTCCATAAACACTTCAGACGGAACTTCTACGCTACCCACCTGCCGCATACGCTTTTTGCCTTCTTTTTGCTTTTCGAGAAGCTTTCTTTTACGCGTGATGTCGCCGCCGTAACATTTGGCAAGGACGTCTTTTCTGACCGCTTTGACCGTTTCGCGTGCGATAATTTTCCCGCCGACCGCCGCTTGCACGGGGATTTCGAAAAGCTGACGGGGAATAGCTTCTTTTAAGTTTTCGCAAAGCGTTCTGCCCCGTTCGTAGGCTCTATCCTCGAAAACGATAATAGAAAGCGCGTCGCAGATATCGCCGTTTAAGAGGATATCGAGGCGCACGAGCTTGGAGCGTTGATAGCCCGCAAGCTCGTAATCGAAGCTCGCGTAGCCCTTCGTTCTCGATTTTAAACTATCGAAAAAGTCGTAGACGATCTCGTTTAAAGGCAGAGTGTATTCCAGCTTGACCCTGCGTTCGTCGAGGTAGGTCATATTTTTGAAGATTCCGCGTTTTTCCTTGCAAAGATCCATTATCTGACCCATATAGTCGGGCGGGGTGAAGATATCCGCTTTAACGATAGGCTCTTCCATATATTCTATATCCGAAGGCTCAGGCAAATGCGAAGGATTATCAACGAAAAATTCTTCGCCGTTCGTCTTATGCACGAGGTAACTTACGGAAGGCGCGGTCGTGATGATATCGAGGTTAAACTCCCGTTCGATGCGCTCTTGAATGATCTCCATATGCAAAAGCCCCAAGAACCCGCAACGGAAGCCGAACCCGAGTGCAACGGAATTATCCGGCTCGAAAATAAGCGCCGCGTCGTTGAGCTGCAATTTGAGTATCGCTTCTTTTAAATCGTTAAATTTACTGCCGTCAAGCGGATAAATACCACAGAAAACGACGGGTTGTACCTTTTTATAACCCGGCAAAGGTGCGGGCGCGGGTCGGGTTGCGGACGTCACCGTATCGCCCACCGCTACGTCCTGAATGGATTTGATGGAAGCCGCGATATAGCCGACCTCTCCCGCCGAAAGCCTTTCTTTAGGGAAAAGCCCGGGAGCAAACGCGCCGACTTCGGTCACGTCGTAAACGGTGTCGGAAAGAAAGGTCTTGATCTTATCCCCGACCTTCACCGTGCCGTCCATTAAGCGGACGAATAAAATTACTCCTTTATAATTATCGTAGTAGCTATCGAAGATAAGCGCTTTTAAAGGTTGTTCCGTATCGCCCTCGGGCGCGGGGAAATACTGCGTGATCGCTTCGAGAAGATCGCCGATATTCGTGCCCTCTTTTGCCGAAACGCAAGGCACGCCTTCCGCGTCAAGCCCGATCACTTCTTCGATCTCCTTTTTGACTTCCTCTATCCTTGCGCTCGGCAAGTCGATCTTATTGATCACGGGAAGAATTTCAAGGTTGTTTTCGATGGCGAGATACACGTTGGCAAGCGTTTGCGCTTCTACGCCTTGCGTAGCGTCCACGACGAGGATCGCCCCTTCGCACGCCGCAAGCGAACGGCTGACCTCGTAGGTGAAGTCAACGTGCCCCGGGGTGTCGATCAGATTAAACTCGTATTCTTGTCCGTCTTTCGCCGTATAGTACATACGCACGGGGGTGAGTTTGATCGTGATTCCGCGTTCGCGCTCTATGTCCATACTGTCGAGAAGTTGCTCTTCCATATCGCGTTTGGACACCTGTCCCGTCCGTTCAATCAGACGGTCGGCAAGCGTACTTTTTCCGTGGTCGATATGCGCGATGATACAAAAATTTCTTAAAAGTGTGTTGGGTTTTGCCATAAATCGTTTTCCTTACGTTATAAACGGATATTAAAAAGGGATAAGAAGCAACGGAGCGCGTACGTCATCGTTCCGTGCTTGGGAAGCAACATTCCCACCGAACGAACGGGAAGTATCGGGTCGGTCGTGAGCTGATAAAGGTTCTTTTCCTCGAGATTTTTTACGACGTATTCGCGGGGGATCACGCCGATACCCATACCGCTTGAAACGAGGCGTTTGAGCATATCCCAGCTCCCCACTTCGACGGCGGGCGTAAGCTCGATGCCGAGGGATTTGCAAAAATTATCGAAAGAGCGCCGCGCGACGGTGTTGGAATCCAACGTGATGAGCGGATAATTTTTAAGCTTCGTCAGCGGCATTACGTTATGCGTTAACTCGACGAATTTTTCGCCCACGACGAAGATATCCGTAAGACGCATACAATTGCCGTAAAGTTTGAGCTCGCTATCCGATTCGATCGGCAGATTCACGAACGCCACGTCGCATTGGCGGGCTTTCAGCTCTTCCACCGTTTTGGGCGTTACGCCCGTGGAAAGCTCGATCTTGACGGCAGGAAATTTCTCGTGAAATTCCACGATCTTTTCCGAGAGGAAGTATTCGAAAATCGCTTCCGAAGCCCCGATACGGATCGCACCCGTCGCGGACGTGTTGATTTCGGTGAGCAAATCTTCCGCCTCGCCCAAAAGCTCGAGCGCTTGCTCCACTTTTGCAAAAATAGGTTTTCCCCCTCTTGCGGAAAGTTCCATACCGCGATGAGTGCGGTTAAACAGCGAAACGCCGAGTTGATTTTCAAGTTGCTTGATGGATTGCGAAACCGCGGGCTGAGAAATATATAATTCCTCTGCCGCGCGCGTTAAACTGCCGCATTTTGCAACCGTATAAAATACCCTGTATAAATCTAAATTTACCATACTTTTCCCCGATTTTCTTTCGTCCCTTATCTTTTTTTGATTTTATTTCCCTACGCAGAATTTGGAGAATATCTCCTCGATGATCGCTTCCGTCGCCGTTTCGCCCGTGATCTCGCCGAGCGCGTCCCAAGTTTCTTTTACGTCGATTCCGATAATATCGAGCGGCTGACCTTTACAAGCGAAAATCGCTTTATCCACGCTTTTTTTAGCCCGCGTCAACGCTTCGAAATGCCGTTCCTCGATCAAGAACGCCGCGTCCTCGCTCTGCGAGCCGAAGCTCTTTTCATACATAAGTTCTTTGAGCTTCGCGATCCCCTCGCCCGTAACGGCGGAAGTATGCGCGTCCGCGTCCGTCGGCGTGTCGTCGCCCGATAAATCGACTTTATTGATAATTTTGATAAGCGGCTTGTCTTTTACCATTGCAAGGACCCGAACATCCTCTTCATCCGTTCCGCTTATAAAATCGGTTACGAAAATCGCAAGGTCAGCTGATTTTATAATCGATTCCGCGCGTTCGATACCGATATTTTCGATCGCGTCGCCGCTTTCCCGAACGCCCGCCGTATCGTAAAGATTGAACTTGCGTCCTTTGATCTCGATCGTACCTTCCACGGCGTCGCGGGTCGTACCTGCGATATCCGAAACGATTGCCTTATCGTAACCTAACAGCCTGTTTAACAGCGAGCTTTTGCCCGTATTCGGCTTGCCGCAGATCGCCACGGTCACGCCCGATTTGATTTTTTTGCCCGTACGATAGCCGCCGATCAGTTCGCCAAGCCGAGCGGAAACGCTTTTCAGCGCAATTTCCAGCTCGTCGATATGCTGCTCTTCGATATCCTCTTCGGGATAATCCACCGAAGCGTCGATCCCCGCAAGCAGGGTTTTCAGCTCGGCTTGTAGCAACTTGACCCGCTCGGTAAGTTTTTCACTATACAAAAGGTAGCCCGCTTTGACCTCCGCTTCCGAATCCCCGTTGATCATATCCGCAAGACCTTCGGTCGCCGCCAAAGAAAGTTTTCCGTTCAAAAACGCACGGCGGGTAAATTCGCCTTTCCCCGCGCTTTTCGCGCCCAAGGCAAAAGTACGCTTTAAGATCCCGCGCGCAACGCTTTCGCCGCCGTGACAATGAAATTCTACGATATCCTCGCCCGTGAAGCTTTTGGGCGCTTTAAAATATACGCAAAGTCCGTAATCGGAAAAATTGCCCGCGTCGATCTGCCCGGGGTACATTCTGTACGGTTCAAACTGCAAAACGCCCGTCTTTCCCACGGGCGTGAACATTTTCGAGGCAATTTCAAGAGGTGACCTTCCGCTGATACGAATGATCGCGACTCCCCCTTTTCCGTTCGGCGTTGCGATCGCCGAAATATTTTCTTCCAACACGGCTTTTCTCCTACCGCGCAAGGCGGAATTTTAGCTTTATAATCAACGCTTATATTATACCACAAACGCTTTACTATTGTAAACTGTTTAAAAGTTGTTTTTCGCAAAAAAAGACGGAAAATATAACTTTTACTTATTTCCCGTCCCTACTTTTGTTATTCAATTACGACCGTCAATTGAAAAAGTCTTCCGAATTGCCCGAATTTTGATTGTTCGCGCCGTCGATATCCTCAAAGGGCGAATCTCCCTGCGCGTTCTGCCCGTTCCCGCCAAACTCTCCAAAGGGGTCTTGCGGCTGCTGCGGGGCTTGATTTCCACCGTTTTGCCCTTGATTATACGGATTCCCGTACGGGTTTCCGTACGGATTTCCGTAAGGTCTGCCGTACGGATTGCCGTATTGCTGTTGTCTGCGGATAAATTCCTCGCGTTTTGCACGCATATACGCTTCGTAGTCGATCGCGCGGTTGTTGCGCACGACGAAAATCGCGATATGGCGAACTACGGGAATAAACGCGGGCAAAACCGAAAGGAGAATATAATTTCGCGGGCTGTATTTTCTCATTAACCCTATCAAAAGAATGACCGTAAAGATCATATAAGCAAGATTGATAAGATCTGCCAGTAAACTGACGGTATTATAATAATTCGAAAGAGTTTGAACGTTCGAGGGCAGATCCGACCAGTAGACACCGTTATTGGAAACGATTATTTTATCAGCGTATTGCACGTATAAAATTCCTTCCGTGACGATTTGTACGGCACAAAAAGCGGTCGTGACGATCTGCAAGATCATTACGTACAGTCCTGTGCGTTTCATTTTATGTCCGAATACGGCACATTCCCCCGCAATCTTTCCAATGAAATAAATATTCACGAACGGCACGAACGCGCGCCATCTTCCGCCGATTCCTCGCTCTTTCGCCATCGTATAAAGCCCTACGCCCTGCAAGACGAGAAGTACCGCTAAAATCGCAAACGACAAGCCCAGCGAAAAATAAAAACCCGTAGGCGTTTGCACGATCGCGATCAACGCACCCTCAGGCGAAGTATGCGCTTCCCCGAAAAAAATTGAAAAAAATTGATAAAGCCAGTAAAGTTCCATAAGCATTTACCGCGATCGCGGTTCTCCCGTTATTTTAAAGTTAAATATATTCCACCTGCATAAGCGTTAAGCCCTTTGCGGGCATCGTTTTCCCGAGAAGCTTTCTTGCTCCCGTTATAAACGCCCTTTCCAAGCTTTCCGACGTTTTTCTGTTTTCGCATAAATCGATCAACTCGCCCACGAGCGTGCGCACCATATTATATAAAAAGCCGTTGCCCGTCACGAAAATTTTAATATCCCGACCGCCGAACGAATAAGATTCTTCAATCTCGACCGAATACACCGTTCGCACGGTGGTTTTCACCGACGAACCCGAAGCGCAAAAGGCTTTGAAATCGTGCTCGCCTTCGAAAAGACGGGCGTATGTTTGTAAGGTTTCCAAACTCGGAAGCCGTTCGACACGCACCGCGTAGCGTTCTTTAAGCGGCATTTCCCGCGCCCCTTCGTAGAGCGAATAACAATAGGTTTTTCGTTTTGCGCTACGGTTGCTATCGAATGCTTCGTCGGCATCCCAGCCTTTAAGTACACGTACGGAAACGGGCAAAAAACGGTTGAGCGCGTCGGGCAATTTTTCGGCGGGGATCGTAAGGGTATCGTCGTCGAAATGGCAGACCTGCCCTGCGGCGTGTACGCCCGCGTCCGTTCTGCCGCTCGCCGTCACTCTGATTTCTTTTTCAAACGCCGTTTGTAACGCGTTTTCAAGCACTTCCTGCACGGACAATGCGTTTTTCTGCCGTTGCCAACCCGCGTAGTCCGTACCGTCGTAAGAGATCTTCAAAGCATATCGCATATTCCTCTCCTCATACGACCGCGGGCAGGTAAACTTTGAGCAAGATCACGCCCGTAACGAGCAACGCCACTAACAAAAACGCGATCAGATCCCGCCAAGCAAAGGTCAATTTTTTATATTTCGTACGCTTACCGCCCGAATAGCAACGTGCGTCCATCGCGTCGCCCAGCTCGTCCGCCCTTCTCACCGCGCTGATAATCAGCGGTATGAGCACGGGAAGAACGGCTTTCACTCGTTTGATCAGCCCGCCCGTTTCAAAGTCCGCGCCGCGCGCTTTCTGCGCGTTCATAATCCGCGAGGTTTCGTCGGTTAAAATGGGGATAAACCGAAGCGCGATAGACATTATGAGCGCGAGCTCGTGTACGGGGAAACGAATGAGCTTTAAAGGATATAATAAGCTTTCGATGCCGTCCGTTAAAGATACGGGCGAGGTCGTGAGAGTTAAAAGCGTAGACGCGAGCACCAACAAAAAGAGCCGAACCGCCAAGAACGCGGCGTATATCAAGCCTTCTTTCGTGATCGTGAAGATCCACCAACTTGCAAGCACCGTTTTGCCGCTGTAAAAGAACAAGTTCAAAAACGCGGTAAACGCGAGCAAAAACAAAATAGCTTTGACGGATTTTAAAAGGCTTTTGACAGGTACTTTCGAAAACGCCGCGACGAGCACGAACAAAAATGCGCAAGCGCCGAGCGCGTAGAAGGTATCCGAGATAAACACGGCGACGATAAACGCGATCAAAAATAAGATTTTCGTGCGAGGATCGCATTTGTGGATAAAGGAAGAAGCGGGATAATACTGTCCGAAAGAGACGTCATTCATTCGTCTGCCCTCCTTTGCGGTTTTCGCCGCTCGCAAACGCAAGCACTTTGTCCACGAGATCCCCACTCGTAAAGTCGGAACGGATAAAATAACCCTTTTCTTTGAGTAGGGAAACGGTTTTCGCCGTGAACGGCGCGTCGAGACCGAGCGCGGAAAGTTCGTCGTACTGCTCGAACAAGTCTTGCGGTCTTGCGTTTAAAACGACCTTTCCTTCCGAGAACACCGCCGCGCGCGTGCAATTTTCGGAAATTTCGTCCATATCGTGGGATACGATGATCACCGTTTTACACCAGTCTTTATGGATCTTATGCAAAAGCCGCATAATTTCCTCTTTCCCAAGCGGGTCGAGTCCCGCCGCAGGTTCGTCTAAGACGAGGATCTCAGGTTTCGTCACGATCACGCCCGCGATGGCAACGCGGCGTTTCTGCCCGCCCGAGAGCTCGAACGGAGAACGGTTCTTGACTTCGTTATAATCCAGCCCCACCGTTTCAATCGCCTCTTTTACGGCTTCTTCGATTTGCGCCTCGCTAAGCGGCTCAACGGAAAAATTATTCAGTCCGAAAGCAACGTCGGCAAATACCGTTTCGGCAAACAACTGATATTCGGGGTATTGAAACACCATTCCCACCTTACTTCTCAGCTCGCGGAAATCCGTCTTTTTATCCGTGAGGTCGTAGCCGTTGACCGTCAAGGTGATCGGCGGAGGCGGGGTTTGTCCTTTTTTAAGCTTTTTGGGTTTATATTTCTTTTCCGCGGTCGGCGTTTTCAAAAGCGCGTTCAAGTGCTGAACGAAGGTAGATTTACCGCTACCCGTATGCCCGATCACGCCGAAAAATTCGCCCGCGCGGATCTGAATATCCACGCCGTTCAACGCGTGCGTGGCAAACGGCGAAGAAGGATTATAAACGTAGCGCAGATTTTTACAGTATACGCCGCCTTGCCCCAAAGCCATAGACGAATCGGAATATGCGCCGTCCTCTTCTACTCTCGCTGTTTCACCCGACGTAATCTCCCGCACCGAAAAAGCTTCGGCGATTTCCCGCGCCAACGCTTCGGGCGTTAAACAATCCTTTACGGAAAAGCCGCCGCGCCTTAAATCACGGCAAATTTTGACGGGCTTGGGAAGGGTGAGATTATACGTTTCGAGTTCTTCTTCGCGGCAAAGGATATCCGAGGGCTTGCCCTGCATTACGATCTCGCCGCGGTTCATCACGATCGCCCTGTCGGCAAGCATCGCTTCTTCGGGGAAATGCGTGATCAAAAGTACGGTAATATTTTCTTCTTTTTTGAGTTTTAAAACGACGTCGAGGACTTCCTTTCTGCCGCGCGGATCAAGCATAGCGGTAGACTCGTCCAAAATCATTATGCGCGGTTTCAACGCAAGTACGCCCGCGATCGCGACGCGTTGCTTCTGACCGCCCGATAAACGGGAAGTCGTACCGTTTCTGTATTCTTCCATTCCGACTGCTTTTAAAGCAAAATCGATACGTTCCCCGATCTCCACCCTCGGCACGCCGATATTTTCAGGTCCGAAAGCTACGTCGTCTTCAACGATGGAAGCGACCGTTTGATTGTCGGGATTCTGAAAGACGATCCCGACGTTTTTACGGATATTGAAAAGCTGTTTGGAATCGGAAACGTCGAGCCCGAACACGGTGATCTTCCCTTCCGAAGGCGTTAAAAGACCGTTAATGAGCCTTGCAAGCGTGGATTTCCCGCTCCCGTTATGCCCCAATACGGCGACGAATTCGCCCTCCTCGACTGAAAAATCGATTCCGTTTAACGCAAAAACGCCTTCGGTGGAGAATGGTTCGTTATTCTCTTCCGAATCGTTCGTTTTATACGAAAAACGTACTTTTTCAAATTCTATTGCCTTCATACGACTCCGTCCGACGTTTTTTGGGCTGACGCCTAATTTTTGCGTACTACGCTCCGTTTTCTTCTTCCATATATTATAGCAAATTTTTTCTGCCTTTACAATGAAAATGAGGTGAAATTATGTGTTAATCTTTTAAATTTTTGAAAAATTTTCCTCTTTTTTCAGTATTTTAGCCTTTTATAGGTCTTTTCGTCATTTATTTTTCGAATCGTTTAACGGCTATTGATAAGTTTTTAAAATCGATTAATTTTTCTCCTTGGAAAAACTTGTGTTTTTTCATAAAAAGTATTATCATTGAGGTATTATTTTAGGAGAAAAAACGATGCTTGAACAAGAAAATCCCTCGCAACGATTCGAACCGCAACAGACAGCCGTGGTAAACGGAAAGAAAGAAAAAGACGATTTCAGTCCCAAAACGCTTGCCGTCGATATTTTGATCTGTTTTATCGCCGCACTTTTGGTGGCGGCGTCCCTTTTCTATTTTTCCAACTATAACCACTTCGCGCCCGGGGGCGTGACGGGTTTCGCCTCGATCGTGGGTTCGTTGGTCGCCGACGCGCTCGACCAAGATATGACCGTTTGGATGAGTATTTTTATGATCGCGTTTAACGCGCCGATCTTTTTACTCGTGGCGATCTTCGTCAGTAAAAAAACGGGTATTATCTTGATCATCTATCTCTCCTTTCAATCCTTGCTTTTATATCTTTTTCAATATTTGAACAGCGCATACGGACTCCCCTATTACGGCGCGTTTGCGGAAAGCGGGAAATATTATTCGCCTGAAAACAACGTCGTATTCGCGGCGATCGGGGTTGGCGTGATCTCGGGGCTCGGTTTTTCGATTATGCTCAGAAGGTTCGGCGCTTCGGGCGGTACTTACGCGATCTCCTCGCTGATCAAGCACTTTAAACCGGAAAGCAATATCGCGTGGGTTTCCTTTATTATGGACGCGTCCGTCGTGATCTTTGCGATGTTTGCGTATCAATCGGGTACGAACGCCGTAATTTCCACGCTTTTGAACATTTTTATCGCGAATATGGTCGTGGATTATATGCTCCGAGGTGTAAGAAGCGGATACAAATTCGAGATCGTAACCGACAAGCCCGACGAGCTTTCCCTCGAACTTATGACCAAGCTCGGCAGAGGAGTCACCGCTTTGCGCGCGGAGGGTATGTACACGCATAAAGACCATTCGCTTTTGATCTGTATCGTGCGCAACCGCCAAGTCGGGGAATTTTTGAAGATCTTAAAAAATTACACCGCTACGTTTACGTATTCTTGCAAAGTCAACGAGGTTTACGGAAGATTCGAGGTCAAAAAGAACCTCAAGCACCATATCGGTACGAAGAAAAAATAATTTATCCGAGTATTGATAAAACGGCAACCCGAAGGTTGCCGTTTTCTTTTTTATTTCACGATTTTCGCTTTATAGTTTCCGTCCTTGATCGTCAGCATAATGTTGCCCGATTCGTCCGTTCGAAGAATCTCCGCACCCGCTTTCGAAAGCGTTTGTTGGACTTCGGCGGAAGGATGCCCGTATTCGTTTCCTTTGCCGACGGATACGATCGCCGTTTTCACGCCGAGGTATTCGACGAACTCCTCGCAGGTAGAATCCGCGCTCCCGTGATGGGCGACCTTCAATATCTCCGTGTTTTGAAGGGTTACGCCCACATCGCCAAACAAGCCGAGAGAATCTTCCGTGATCAGCCGCCGCTCCACCTCGCTCGAAGCGTCGCCGCAAAATATCGCGCTTACGCCTTGATAATCCAACCAAACGATCGCCGAGCCATCGTTTTCCGTCTCCGCCTCCGCGCCGCTCTCTTTGGAATAGGGATATAAAAACGTGAGCGTAAAGGGATATTTCTCCTTGGTGGAAGAGATCGTCAAATACCGCTCGGAGCGTACTTTTTTACACTCCTCGTCAAGAAGTGCGCTATAAAACGAGGCGTAATCCTGATTTACGGCAGGATCTTCAAGATTGGGATAATAGACGGTTTTTACCGTTTTATATTCGAGCACACTATCCAGTCCGCCCGCGTGATCGCCGTCTGCGTGGGTCAACAAAAGATAATCGATCGTTTGGATATCGAGCGCGTTGAGATAGCGCATTACCCGCCCGACGTTGGCTTTGCTCCCGTTCCCGCCGTCGATCATCATCGTCTTGCCGTCGGGAAGCTCTAAAAGCGTGCAATCGCCTTGTCCCACGTCGAGAAAATGTATTCTCAACTCCCCTGCTTTACGCTCGGAAACGCTCGGCAGAGAAAAATAATATTTCCACGTATCAATAGGATATTGTGAGCTGAAAATCACCAAGCCGACAATCAGCACCACCACGCAACCCAAGATGATCCATAGAAGTTTTTTCTTTTTCTTTTCAACTTGTTTCTTTTCTGCGGCGTATCCCATTTTTCTCTTTAACCGTTTTCTTTTGCAAATATTTCGTTCTCTTCCTGTATGATCGAATTCGGCTCTTTGCGTATTTTTTGGCACAGCCTTTGCATACGCTCTTCCACGCCGAACAAATCGTCCGCGCAAGCTTTCAGTTCAGCTCTGTACGAATCCACGAGCTCTTGATTGACTTTATACGACACCTCGTGTTCAAGACTCGCCCACATATTCATTGAAATGGTGCGAAGCTGTATTTCTACGGGTACGCCCATTTGAATAGCGGAAAGCGACACGGGCATTTCCACGATCAGATGCAAACTTCTGTAACCGTTGGATTTAGGCTCTTTTATATAGTCCTTTTCCGTCAACAGCCGAACGCCGTTTTGATTGAGAAACACCCGCGCGATTTTGTAGATGTCTTCCAAATAACTGCACACGACCCGTACGCCTGCAATATCCTTGATCTGCGCAAGATTGGCAGGGATTTGCTCGTACCCTCTTCTTTTGAGTTTTTCATAGGCGCTTTCTACCGTTTTTAAACGGGTCTGTATACTGTGGATAGGGTCGTGCCCCTGAATCATACTGAACTCGTCGTCTAAGATCTCAAAACGAGTACGGGCGGTTTTGAGCGCACCCGAATAGAGCGGCTTCCATTTTTCGTATTCTTTGATAAATTCCCCCGTAGGTTTATCGCCCGCGCGAACGGGCACATCCGTCGTTTGCTGTTGCATAACTCCCTCCTATATGCTCCTATCTATTATATCATAACCTATTACGAAAAGCAATACGCTATTCGGGGAATTTTTAATTTTTCCAAAAATTTCAAAAACGGGCCTTGAATTTTCATTCAAAGCCCGTTTTTTTCTTATTTGAGCTCGGGAGCGTTTTCTATCTGCTTGAAAATATCCGCAAGTGCGTCCGTTTCGTAGTCCTCGATCCTGCCCTCGTCGGCAAACTCGGCGATTTTCGGATCAAGCGGAATGCGGGCGATCGCGGGAATAGCGTATTCCTTCGCTATCTCCTCTACCTTGCTACGTCCGAATACTTCGATTTTTTTACCGCAATCGGGGCAGGTGAGATAGCTCATATTTTCCACGATACCGAGCACGGGAACGTGCATTATATTCGCCATATTCACCGCTTTTTCCACGACCATTTTAACCAGATCCTGCGGCGTGGTGACGATCACGATCCCCGCAAGCGGAATACTTTGGAACACCGTGAGCGGAACGTCGCCCGTCCCGGGCGGCATATCGATAAACAACAGGTCTACGTCTTTCCAAACAACGTCCGTCCAGAACTGCATTACCGTGCCCGAAATCACCATTCCGCGCCAAATGACGGGCGTAGTCGCTTCGTCGAGCAATAAATTCATAGACATCAGCTGTATTCCCGACGGCGTTAAAACGGTATCGATCCCCGCTTCGCTGCCCGTCGCGTGGTCGGTTACGCCGAACGCGTGGGGAATGGACGGTCCCGTTACGTCCGCGTCCATTATCCCGACGGATTTTCCCTGTTTGTTGGCAAACGACGCCAAAAGAGCGGTCGTAAAGGATTTCCCTACCCCGCCTTTGCCGCTGACGACGCCGATCACTTTTTTTATCGTAGAGTTTTTATGCGGTTCTTTCAAAAGGCTTTCCGTTTTGCGGGAAGAGCAATTCGAAGAACAACTCGAACAATTATGCGAACAATTTTCTGCCATATTCTTCTCCTTTTTTAACCGTTTATTATTATAGCCCTTTCGCGCGGGTTTGTCAACGCATTTTTGCGTTTTTCGGGTAGGTTTGACAAAAACTGTTTTTATTTGGCTCGAAAAATCACGCAAAAACGCTTGCAACTCGAACAAAAATAGTGTATAATATACTGGCTGCGCGTAGGTGGGGAGTTAGCGGCACCCTGCATCCGAAATCCGCTATACGGAGCCGAACGCCTTTCCCGACGAAGTTTATGGAAGGCTGCGCGCCGTAAGGAACGTTGATATCAAGGTCTTATGCAACGTGATGCCGTGAACCGTGTCAGGACAGGAATGTAGCAGCTCTAAGCGGAAGTTCGCGTGTGCCATAAGGTAGCTTTGAAGGAGTCACCTGCGGCGTTTACGCTTCGGTAAATTTCGGCAAAAAAGGATCGCGCAGTTTTTTCGTTTAAAACGCTTCCCTCGTTAAACGAGGAAAGCGTTTTCTTTATTTTATAATCCCTTTTTCCGCGAGGTATTCCTCTAAAATTTTTGCGGCGGCATACACAAGCTCTCCGCACGGGCGTTTTTTATAATATTCACTCGTGCGATTCTCCGCTTCCCCGCCTACGCCGAAGGAGAGGTTTGCGCCCGTCAACAAATCGTTACAGATAAGGCTGCCGTTTTCCGCTTTAAACCTTGCGGTGAGCTCTTGAATTGCGGCGTAAGTTTGCTTCTTATTTTCGGGCGAAAGCTCGGCTTTTGCACAAATCAGCCCGTAGACTACGGCAAGTCCGCTGACCGCGCCGCAGGTCAAGCGAAGCCGCCCTAAGCCCCCTCCGAACGGCAAGGTGATTTTAAGCAAAGCTTCTCTATCCAGTCCGCACTCTTTTTCAAACGCCAGCGCCACCGCTTGCGAGCAGGTATAGCCCGTTTCGAAATATTCTTTTGCCTTTTCTGCTCTTGACATTTTCGTTTTCTCCTGTTATAATAAAGATATGATCGAAATTTTTTACACGGAGCGCAACGCCTTTTCTTCGACCGAAAGCGCGCTACGCAAAATTTTTTCAGAGCGTTACGGGATAAAAAACGCCGAATTTTACCGAAACGAACACGGCAAACCGTTTTTGAAAAACGGCACACCGTTCTTTTCCGTTTCGCATACGGAAAAGCTCTTTTTCGTCGCGGTTTCCTCTCAGCCCGTCGGGTTGGACGCAGAAGAAAGGACGAGAAAGGTAAATTTTCTTCCGATCGTGAAAAAATACCCCTTTTTCTCCCCTGCGCCCGAAAACGCAGAAGCGTTTTTGCGGGAATGGACTGTGTTCGAAAGCGCCGTAAAGTATTTGGGCGAAAGTATCGCAATCGTCGGCAAACGGCTTTTAAAAAACGACCCTGCGTTTTGCTTTGCCTCGTTTGAGAAAGACGGGCATTTCATAAGCGTATGCACGAAAGAAAAATCGCCCGTGCATTTCGTGCGTTTTTAATATTATATCACTTTCCCCTGCGTTTTGCAAGGGAATTTTATTTTTTTGCGTTCATTTGATTGATTATTTTTCGGAAATTTGCTACACTATTTTGAGAGGAAATAAAAACGCGCGTAGATATGCGCATATAAGAAGGAGTTTTAATATGATCGGTGCTGTGATTGCAATGCAAAGCGAAGCGGATATTCTGCTGGACGAAATGAAAATCTTCCGTTCTTTAACGGTTAGCGGTAAAAAAGTTTGGGTCGGAGAAGCTTACGGCAAAGAAGTTGCGGTTTGCGTTTGCGGAGTCGGAAAAGTCAACGCCGCGCTCGGGGCGCAACTTTTGATCAGTAAATTCGACGCGGAAAAGCTTTTGAATTTCGGCGTGGCGGGCGGACTTAACGAGAACACGAAGCTTTGCGCGGTGTACCAAATCGGGCAAGCCGTGCAATTCGATTTCGATTTAACCCAACTCAACGGCACGAAGATCGGCACGCTCGACGAATACGCGGAAAATTATCTCGCGCTTCATCTTTTTAAGGCGGACTTCCCCGTCCGTTTGCTCGGCACGTCCGACAGATTTAACGATTCCCCCGTAGACTACAAGCTTTTAACGGAAGAGTTAAACGCGGATATCCGCGATATGGAAGGCGCGGCGGTCGTTCAGGCGGCGTACGCGGCTAAATTGCCCGTATTTTCCGTGAAAGCCATTTCCGACGTAGCGGGAAGCGGGAGCACGACCGAGCAATTCTTACAAAATAAGGACAAGGCTTTGAAAAATCTGCAAAAGGCTTTGCCCCAAATTTTCGAAGAACTTTAAAAGGAGTGCCGAAAATGGTTGATTTGGGCGATTGGAACGAAGTACTCGCGCCGCTGTTCGCGGACGAGAGATATAAAAAAATCCGTCGGTTTTTGATCGACGAATATAATAATTACACGGTATATCCCGATATGTACGATTTATATAACTGTTTCCGCTTTACGCCGTTTGAAAAGCTCAAAGTCGTACTGCTAGGACAAGACCCCTATCACGGACCGCGGCAAGCGCACGGGCTTTGTTTTTCCGTTCAGGACGGCGTGCCGAATCCCCCGTCGCTTGAAAACATTTTCAAAGAACTGCAAAGCGATATCGGCTGCGAATTGCCGAAGAGCGGGAATTTAACGAAATGGGCAAAGGAAGGCGTTTTGCTTTTGAACACTTCTTTGACCGTTCGCGAGCATCAGGCGAATTCCCATTCCAAATGCGGTTGGGCGTGGTTTACCGACAGCGTGATTTCCTTGATTTCCGAAAAGAAGGAACACGTAGTGTTTATCCTTTGGGGCGGAAACGCGCGGAGTAAAAAGCCGTTGATCGATAAAAGCAAACACTATATTATCGAAAGCGTACACCCTTCGCCGCTCTCGGCGTACAACGGATTTTTCGGGTCTAAGCCTTTTTCCAAAACGAACGAATATCTTACCCGAAACGGTTTAGAGCCGATCGATTGGGATTTGACGAAATAAATAAAATAATACCGCCCGCAAGTATGCGGGCGGTTTTCGTTTGCGAGTTTCAAAGCAATCTCTGCAAAATGAGCTTTAACGCATATTTGGAATGTTCGTAAGTCAAGCCGCCTTG
>JAFURH010000005.1 GCA_017471945.1 Clostridia bacterium
ACGGGCGAAAGGCTTGCTCGATTGCGCCGACCTCGAACATTATGCCTTAAAGCTTCTCGCGATCCCTTCGATTGCCGCGGAAGTGCGGGAAAAATACAAATACGTGTTTATCGACGAGTATCAGGACGTAAACCCCGTGCAAGAACGCATTTTGTCGGCGGTGTCGGGCGAGGAAGTATTTATGGTAGGAGACGTGAAGCAATCCATTTACGGCTTCCGCGGGAGTAAATCGCAATACTTTATGGAAAAGCAAGCGGCGTTCGAACGGGACGAGCAGGCGAATTCCTTATTTTTGACCCGCAATTTCAGAAGCTCCGACGCCGTGTTGGAAGCGGTGAACGAACAGTTTTCGCTCGCGATGACGAAAAACAACGCTTCGATAGACTACGAGCACGGCTCGCGTATGGAGCGGGGCGGTCTGTACGACCCGCAGAGCGGGCGGGTACGGCTGCACTTTGCCGAGGAAGAGAAAAAGGAGCGGGCTACGGAACGGGGCGTGTATTCGGTCAAGGCGAATACGGGTAAAAAGCAAAGAAAGGCGAGCGCTTCGGCGAAGCTCATTAAAAGTATTATCGACGGGGAGAGGCGGTCGAAGTTTTTCGACGCCGAACGCGGGGAATATCGGCTCGTGGAATATTCGGATATCGCGATTTTATCGCGGAAGAAAAAGGGCAGGATATCCGAGGTCGTAGACGCGTTGGCAGCGGAAGGAATTCCCGTCACGGCGGCGGCGAGCGTGAATATCTGTCAATACCCCGAAATCAAAACGCTTTTGGATATTTTAAGCCTGATTGATAACGAAGAGCAGGATATTCCGCTTTGCAGCGCGCTGTTGTCGATCGGGGAGATCACGGCGGACGAGCTTGCGGAGATCCGTTTGTTCGGGGAAAAGAGTAAAGAACCTTTCCGCTCTCTTGCCAAACGCTACGCAACGGAAAAGTCGGATTTTATCGCGCATAAGCTGAAAAAATTCTACGCGTATTTTCACGGACTCAAAGCGCTTGCCGCCGCTTCCGACGCAGGCAGCGTGCTTGCGAAAATCATCGCCGATTCCAAGATGGAAGCGGGGCTTTTAGCCAAAGAAAACGGCGCGTGGGGATTAAAGCGTATCCACCGTTTTTTAGAGGAAGCGACCACGCCCGAACCCTTATGCGTACACGAGTTTTTGGATAGGCTCAGGGATTTGGAATACAGCGTGGAGTACAGCGAAAACGGCGGGGAAAACTCCGTGCGCGTGCTGACGATGCACGCCTCGAAGGGCTTGGAATATCCGATCGTGATCGTGGATAATTTAAGCGAAAATTTCCGTGGCGGCGACCGCGCGCAAGTGTTTATCGAGGAAACTTACGGGCTCGCGCCGAGGGCGTACGATCGGGAGAATATGACCTATTCCACCACGCTTTTAAGAAGGCTTTGCGAGAACGGAAAAGAACGCTCAGAGCTTGCGGACGAGTTGAATTTATATTACGTCGCGCTCACGCGCGCGAAATACGGGCTGCATATGATTTTCCAAAAGCCCACTCCTTTGCCTGACGTCCGCTACGCAAAATCGTTTGCGGATTTCACGGAATTTTCGGTTTGGCAAAAGTATCTTTACACGGAACAGATCCCCGAGCTGCCTTATCAGGAACGCTTTGCGATGGCGCAGCCCGACGAGGAAAAAACGCGCGAGATCGAACGGGCGCTCGACTGGTCGTACGAATTTGGAGGGTATGAAAACTTGCCCGTAAAACGCACGGCGACCGAGCTTGTGGAATCGGGCGTGGAGTTTGCAAGGCGCGGTGCGGGAGAGATCGCGAAAACAGCGGCGGACGAGTTCGGAGAAGATCCCTTCGAGTCGGGTGCGGAAGCGGTAACCGCGAAGGAGATCAATTCGGAGGCCGCAGAGGGAAGAGAAGAAAAGATACGAACGGGGATCGCCTATCACGCTTTTTTAGAAGAATTTGATTTTTCCTCGCTGACGGAGGGGGCAGGTACGAGAATAAACCGTGAAAAGCTCGTGCAAACGGCGTCTGAGGCTTATGAAAAATTCGTGCGCTCCAAGCGGCTTTCGGAGGAGGATAACTCGCTTTTGAGCGTGGAAAAGATCGTGGATATTTTGAGTAACGGGGTCTTTTATTCGCTTAAAAACGCAAAGCTTTTCCGCGAGCAACAGTTTATCGCCTCGCTTTCCGCGAACGAAGTGTTGTCGCTTACGAGCGAGTTTGGCGGGGAGCTTACGGACTTGGATATTTCCGCGCAGGGCGACGGGGAGTTTATCCTTTTTCAAGGCGCGATCGATCTGCTTGCCGTGGAGGGAAACGGCGCGAGGATCGTCGATTATAAATATTCCGCAAGAGACGGCGAATACCTTAAAAAACACTATGCGTTACAGCTTGCGCTATACCGCCGCGTAGCGGCGAAGATATTAAAACTGCCGCTCGAAAAAGTCCGCGCTACGATCGTCAATATCCGGCTCGGCTTTGAGGTCGAATTATAAAAATCGACGGGAACTTCTTTAAAACTTCAAAAAACACGAAAAAAACAGCCTTGAAATTGCGCATAATCAAAAAAAATGCGGAGGCTGTTTTTTTATGATCTATTTAGCATTGTCGCTCGGGTTGCTCTTTTTGCTCTCGCTGGCGTTCGGGAGAACTTTTTACGCGTTGTCGGCGTTATCGCTCGGCGGGGCTTGGCTCGCGGTGCTCGTGCAAAGCGGAAGCTTTGAGTTTTCCGAGCTCGTGCTCTTCTGCGTGGCGTTTTTGGAACTGGCGGTCGGATTTTACGCGTTGCTTAGTATCGTATATTTCGTCAAAAGAAAACGCGTGGAACGGCGTAAAACGCGGGAGGAGATCTGCCGCCGCGCGGTGTATATGTTGCCCGATCGGGAAAATACTTTTTTACGAGAACGTTTGCAAACGGGACTTAGGGTAGAAGGGGAAGAAATGGAAAAATCCCTCTCGGAAACCGCGAAAGAGGGATTGAAGGACGTCCGATTCGAGTACGCCCGAAAACTCATTTCAAGACTGAAAGCCTCTCCGCTTTCTGCCGCGGATAGACTGGAAACGGAAAATTTATCGAGGCTCGTCGCGCTCTACACCGTCAGCGAAAATCCGACGATCGCCGATCTTCGGTCTCTCAACGAGTGTCTTTCCACGCTTTTAAAACTTTCCGCAAAATACGCCGTAGATTGCGCTTAAAGGATATTTCGGTTAAAGGGCGGAAGGGATAGGGTGAAAGAAATGAGCTTTTCACTGCGGATAGCCGTTTTCAAAACCGTACGGGTAACGACCGTGGGCGCGGGAGCGTTTTCGCTTAAAAAAGCGGAAACGGCGGGGGCAGGTATGCGTTGACCGAGCGGATAGACGGGAGTTTTTTTCAAAATCACCGCGTCGGAGACGGCGGAAAGCGCGGCTGCGGGATAACGTTTTCCGTCGCCCGTGATAATGCTCGTGGCGATAAAATCGGAAAGCTCCATATCGGCGAGATAGCCAAGGTACGCGCCTTCGTCCGTGTAGATCGGACGGTTTAAAAACACGCGGGAGCAGTTACGCGGCAATACGGTTTTAACGCGTTTTAAAAAGACGGCGTCGGCGATGCTTTCGACGGCGGTAACGCTCACGGCAAATTCCGTTTTGGCGTTTTTTTCAGTGGTTTGGCAAAGCAGATATTTTACGGCGCGGGATTTAAGGGAAATGCAAACGCCGCTTAACCTACCGCGTAAAACGTTTCCGCAGTAAACGTCCTTGCCTATAAGTTCGCTGAGTAACATAATAAATTCGCTCCTTTCGTTTCAGTATCCATAGTATAACGCTTGTGCGCGTGCGAAAAAAGGGAAAGCTTAGGGGATTTTGGCGTATTTTTAAAAAAGTTTTGAAAAAGTTTGGAAAAGATAGCTAAAACGCTTGCCAAAAGCGGAAAAGTTTGATAAAATAACGCAGTAAATGTTCCAAAGGTCGTTTACGGAAAATAAAATATTGGGGCGTCGCCAAGCGGTAAGGCAACGGACTCTGACTCCGTCATTCGGGTGTTCGAATCACTTCGCCCCAGCCAAAGCGGTCGGTTTTAAACGAAAAAACGTTTGAAACCGACCGTTTTCTTGCGTGCGCATACTTTCAGATGAACTAAGTAAAAAATAAATAAATTTAGTGAAAAGACAATAATTTAAACGTTTGACTTTTTCTTTGCGTAAAGGTATAATAAAAATACTTAAATTCTTTGGAGGGATTTTCAATGAAGATTGTGATCGGCGCGGACTTAGTGCCTACGGCGAACAGCGGCGAAAAATTCAAGAACGGCGAAGTGGATTTTTTGTTCACGGACGTGAAAGAAATTATGAAAAACGCGGACAGAACGGTGGTCAACCTCGAATGTGCGCTTACCAATTCGGAAAACGCGATCAAAAAATTCGGTCCTAACTTAAAAGCGGCGCCCGAATGTGCGCAAACCCTTGTAAATGCGGGCGTGACCGACGTCGCGCTTGCGAATAACCATATGTTCGATTTTGGGATCGAGGGTATGGTCGAAACGCTCGAAACGCTAGATAAAGCGGGGCTTCCGTATATGGGGGTAGGCAAAAACGACAGCGATTCGCGCAAGATCTACTACGTAGAACAAGAAGGCAAAAAAGTGGCGTTCGTCAACGTTTGCGAACACGAATATACGTACGCTACGGAAAAGCGTATGGGCGCGAACCCGTTCGACCCGTTTTTGACGATGCAGGATATCCGCGAAGCGAAAAAGAACGCGCCGTTCGTAGTGGTGTTGTATCACGGCGGTAAGGAGCATTGTCGTTATCCTTCGCCGCGCCTTATGAATCTTTGCCGCGAAATGGTGCTTTGCGGGGCGGACGTCGTACTTACCCAACACAGCCATTGTATCGGCTGTTACGAGGAATACGAAGGCGGACATATCCTCTACGGTCAGGGGAATTTCCATTTTGCCTACGATCAGCGCACCGATCTTTGGAATACGAGCTTGCTCGTAGAGCTCGATATTCAAGAGAAGGTTTCGATCAAGTTCTATCCGTTGATCTTAAACGAAGCGCAGCTTTCGATCGCAAAAGGCGAGAAAGCGGACGAGATTATGAACGGCTTCTACGCGAGGAGCGAAGAACTGAAAACGGGCGAATGGAAAAAGGGCTGGCACGAATTTTGCGTGTCGATGACCGAGCTTTACGAACGCGCGGTCAAGAGTATCGGCGCGGAGGACAACGAATATAACCGTCAGTTCTTCTCGCATTTCCTCGATTGCGAGGCGCACACCGACGTATGGCGCGAGCTGTTCCCGACTTGGAACCAGACCAACGAACTCGATGAATAAACCAACGACTAAAAAGAGCTTGTCCGAAGCGGACGAGCTTTTTTTGTGCAAATTTTAAAAATTTTTTAATTTAGAGATAGGGGATAAAAGACTTGACAATATAGAAAAATATATATTATAATGTATTTCGTATAATCTATACTGGGTTATTATGGGTTATTGTATCTATTTTTGGTTTTTTTGCCCCGCGGGGCGTTTGTTGAGTTCCACAACAAACGTAAACTTTTATTAGAAAAATATCGAGTTTGAAACGAAAAAGGAGAGCGGTTTTATGATAGCGGTTTGGGCGGTACTTTTAATCTTTTCCGTCGTGGCGTACGGAGTATTGGTTGCGTTGGTCATTCCGAACGCCTTTTTGAATACGGGTTTTTCGATGTCCGAGCCGACGGACCGAGGTCTTAAAAATATCGTCGAGCCGAGAGGACGGACGATCGTATACGAGCCCTCGATTAAATTCCGTAAATACGTGAAACAGTATTTAATATCCGATCGCGGCGGCAGAAAAATTTTGCTTTGCAAAACCGACGAATCGGTGCGGTATCTCGACTACGACGTGGCGATGTACGACAGGAGAAAACACCTCGTAAAGGTGCTTAACGTGAAAGAGCTGATCGAAAAGCCGGGGTATACGCAAGAGTTGGAGCTGCCCGAAGCCGTCGCGTTCGTTTCGTTGATCTTGAACGAGGCGGACGATACGAGATTTGAAGAAAAACTTTTAAAACCCGTCTCTAAGGGTAAAATGGGCGGATATATCGTCGTGAGCAGTCTGTGTTCGATCTTTGAGATCGCGTTCGCCAAAGTCTGCTGCGCGAATTTATTCGGCGGCGTTTTTAAAGAAAGCTATTTGATCGAAACTACGAGCGTGATCGTCACTTGCGTGTTCGCGCTCGTCGCGGTGGTCGTGAATATCGTGGTGGCGGCGATCGCCATCAAACGCAGAAACGGAAAACCCGCCGTGGAAGGAGAACAAAAGTAATGCAGGATTGTAACGTTATATCGAAAGGAAATTACGCCGATTTCCGCTTCAACGAATTCGTTTCGGTAAAACAGTATTTGTTGATCAAGGAAAAGAGCAAAAAGTATCTTTTGCTCAAATTCGGTAACGACGGAAAAGAAACGGTCACGGGTTTGAAACTCACCGTCAAAGAACTCGACGTTCGGGGCAACCTCGTCGGAACGCGGGTCGTCTTTTGGGACGGCGTGAACGGTAAGCCGGGCACGAAGTTCGTCGGGAAAGAAAAGATCGCGCTCGACGATACCTGCGTGGAGGTCAAGATCGATCTCGACGCGGCGATCTTCGGCGATTACGTGTATTCCGTCAAGGGAAAGGAACTCGTCGTCACCTACGAAAAGAAACCTCGCGAAAGCGAAAGGGCGTACCCTACCGAACTCGGCGAAGGGAACGTAGTTTCGGGCGCGCGCTCGTTCAGAGCGCCTTGGGTCGTCGTGCTCGTATCCCTTGCGATGTTGTTCGTTACCGTATTCGGTACGATCTTCCATCTCATCTCCTTTAAAGAAGAAGAAACGGAATTTTTATGGTCGGGCGTGGAATACAGTTTCGTGGACGGCAATAAGAGCAAAGGAAGTCCCGTCGTGGTCACGGGGCAAGGGGATATCGGTACGTTGGTAAATATTCCCGCCAAGATCGAAGGGCATCCCGTCGTGGCGATCGATTCGAACGCGTTTAAAGATAATACTAAACTGAAAAAGCTTACGATCGAGGGGAATATTTATCTCGAACCGTACGCGTTTTCGGGCTGTACCTCGCTCACGAGCGTAGAACTCGTCGAAGTAAGCTCGATCGGCGAATACGCGTTTGCGAATTGCCGTAAAATGGAAAGCTTCACGGCGAAAAATCTCGACTCTATCGGCGATTA
This sequence comes from Clostridia bacterium, assembly GCA_017471945.1. GTDB lineage: Bacteria > Bacillota > Clostridia > Christensenellales > Borkfalkiaceae > Scatosoma. Next base: position 7,179 of record JAFURH010000005.1, read on the forward strand.
CGCTTTTTCCGGTTGTAAAAATTTAAAGACGTTAAATATTTCCCACGAGGAAAAGATCCTCTCGATCGGCACGAGCGCGTTTGCGGACTGTACGAATCTGAAAAACCTTACGCTCGATCAGGCGGTGGAGTATCCCAACGCGTTGCGTCTCAACTATTTCGGAAGCTGCGATAAGCTCGAAACCCTGCATTTAAAAAACTATAATTGTACCGACTACGAAAGCTCGTTCGCGGCGAGAAAGGCGTTGTCCGATCTGTTCGCGGGGAGCGCGTTGACCGCGCTCAAAGAGCTTACGATCGACTACATAGACGAAGTGCCCGCAAACTTTTGCTCGAATAAGGCGCAGTTGAAAACGGTCAAGCTCGGCGGGCTTAAAAAGGACGCGCTCGGCGCGTCCGCATTCAGGGATTGTATCAAGCTCGAAACGCTCGAACTTTCTCTTCCGATCACGGAAATAGGGAACTACGCGCTGAGCGGCACGAAAATTACCGCCTTTAACGGCGAGGCTTTGACCAAAATAGGCGACGGCGCGTTCGCGGCGTGCGCAGATCTGGCTTCCGTTAGCTTAAAAGATAACGCGGTCCTTTCTTCCGTCGGGTCGTCGGCGTTCAAGAACTGTTCGTCGCTCGTCGAGATCTATATCCCGGAAGGCGTAGAGGACTTTAAAGCCAGCGTTTTCGAAGGTTGCGGCGCGCTTACGAAAGTGGAGTTCGCGCCGAATAACGCTTTGCGTTCGGTCGGGGAAAACGCTTTTTGGGGTTGCGTTTCGCTCTCTTCCGTCGCCGTTCCCGAAACGGTGACCTCGATCGGGGCTGCGGCGTTTAAAAATTGTACAAAACTCACGGCGGCGGTGATGCCCGCTTCCTTGCATACGATCGGGGAAAACGCGTTCGAAAATTGTAGCGCGCTGACCGTGGCGAGCGTTCCGAGCGGCGTGACTTCGATCGGGCTCGGCACGTTTGCGGGCTGTAAGGCGCTTGCCGAACTCAGCGTGCCTTTCCTCGGCGGATCTGCGACCTCCAACCGTTATCTTTCCTATCTTTTCGGCGCGGAATCGCAACAGGCGGACGGCTATACGCCTTCGTCGCTCAAAAGCGTGGTCGTGCAGACCGCGACGGATATTTCCGAATACGCGTTTTATTGCGCGGAAGGGCTGAGCAATATTTCCTTGCCCGTGGGGCTTTCTTCCGTCGGAAATTACGCGTTTGCGAATTGCGAAAGCCTTACGGCGATCCCTGTTTTGGACGGCGTAACGCAGATCGGCTCGTATGCGTTTTCGAATTGTTCGGCGTTGCGTACGGCGACGTTGCCTTCTTCCGTTACGGAGATCGGCGAATCGGCGTTCGACGGTTGCAGCGGACTTAAAGAACTCACCGTTCCTTTTATCGGCGGGACGCAAGATTCTAACGATTCGATGGACTATCTGTTTGGTTATACAGCTTCGAAGTCCCTCGAAAAAGTGACCGTCACGGCGGAAACCGCGGTGGGGTATCAGGCGTTTAAGGATTTTTCGGGATTAAAACGGGTCGTATTGCCCGAAGGCGTGCACACGATCGCCGAGGGAGCGTTTGAAAATTGCTATTCGCTCAGAACGATCAATCTGCCTTCCACGCTTTGGCTCGTCAGCGATAACGCGTTCGCGAATTGCTATACTCTTTTTGAAATTTATAATTTAAGCGAACTTACGCTTGAATACGGTAGTAGCGACAACGGCGGGGTTGCGTTAAACGCGTTGTCCGTATACGAATCCTACGACGAAAAGACGAACGGGTTGGAAACGGAAGGCTTTGCATTTTTGAAAGCGAAAAAAGACGATTTTTGGTATCTGACCGACCGCGTGGGCGAAAGCGGATACTGGGATATGCCCGACGAATTCGTGACGGAGGGCGGGGAAACGGTGTCGCAGTACGATCTTCTTCCCTATCTTTTCAACGAGCGTTCGGACGTGGAAAGTCTGTATATTTCTTCGGCAGTCCGTTCGATCGGGAGCTACGCGTTTAATTATTGCGAAAATTTAACGAAAGTGGAATACGCGGAAGACGGCGTTGTGCAGACCGTTCATTCGGCGACCTTCTACGGCTGTTCCGCCCTTGAATCGGCGGTCTTGGCGGGCGATATCGAAAATATCGACGAAGGGGCGTTTTACGGTTGTGTGGCTTTGGAAGAAGTGCGCTTTTCCGCAAAACTGAAAAATATCGCGAGATCCGCGTTCGAAAAATGCGCTTCTTTGCAGGCTGTGGAACTTCCCGCAACGCTCGTCGAGATCGGCGATTACGCGTTTTCCGACTGTACGACTCTGCAAGAGGCGACCTTCCCCGATTCGCTCGAAAAAATCGGCGTGAAAGCGTTTAACAACTGTTCTTCGCTCGAAGCGGCGAGGTTCGGAAATCGGCTCGCCGAAATCGGAAGAGAAGCGTTTAACGGTTGCGTAACGCTTACGGAAGTGGAATTCGGACCGTCGATCGCGACGCTCGGCGAAAGCGCGTTTGCTTATTGCGAATCGCTTGAACGGGTAACTTTCCACGACGATTGTCCCTTGCAGTCCATTCTTTACGCGACTTTCACGTATTGTTCCGGCTTGCAACGCATAGAATTGCCGTCGAATATAAACGTGGTAGGACAATATGCGTTCTCGGGCTGTTCCGCGCTCGAATCAATCGTTCTGCCCGCGAGCCTTACCTCGATCGAAAACGGGGCGTTCGACGCTTGCGGCAATCTCTACGAGGTATATAATTTAAGCGATCTTCCCATTTCTATTGAAACGAGCGACTACGGCAACGTAGCGTATAACGCGGTGATCGTACATACCGACGCGAACGCGCCGTCGCTTAAAACGTTGAAATATAACGATCTCGTGTTTAAGGTTTCGGGGGATTTTTGTTGCTTGATCCGCTACGAAGGCGCAGCCGAATCACTCAGCCTTTCCAAGGTAACGCTCGAAGGCAAACGTTACGATTCCTATTGGATACGCCACGACGCGTTCAACGGCAATTCCACGCTGAAAAAGGTGGAACTGCGCGACGCCGTCACGGGGCTTGGTAAAAACGCCTTTGCTTCTTGCTATAATCTTGAAACGGTCTTAATGAGCAATAGCCGAATTTCCGTCATTTCAGAAAACGCGTTTGCTTGGTGCGGGGCGCTCAAAGAAGTGGAATGTTCAAGTCTTACCGAACGTATCGAAGACTTCGCGTTTACAGATTGCCCTTCCCTTCGTTCGTTTACCGTTAAAAATTTGGTCAACTATATCGGTATGGGCGCGTTCAATTACTGCTACCGCCTTTGGGAGGTATACGATTTAAGCTCTCATATTTCCGTGAATAAAGGGGATTTTGAAGGCAACGGCGGGATCGGGGCTTACGCCCTTAAAGTCAATCAATCTGCTTCCGTTGCGCCTATCGTGTATACGACGGTTGACGCGTTTGAATTTTTCCGTATGGATAACGTTTGGTATCTTTATCAAAGGAACTTCGGGGATAGTAATCTGCTTTTACCGGAATCCTTCTCTTACGACGGAAAAACGGTGACAAGCTATAAGATTTATAAAAACGCGTTCGAAGCGAACGTGGTCTACGTGTTGTTCGTTCCCGACAGCGTAACGGAAATTATGGAAAAAGCATTCTATGACGCAAGCGTTCAGACTGTTTATTTCGAAGGCACGAAAGCGAAATGGGAAAGCGTATGCAGCGCGGAAACGGCGGGGCTTTCCAGCGCAAGAATCTATTATTATAGCACGTGCGTACACGCGGACGACGTCTGGACCTATCGAAACGGGGAGATCAGCACCGCACACGAGGAACTGGAATGGAAGATCAAAACGGCTTCGACCTGTAAAAAGCAAGGGGTGGAGCAAGGCACTTGCCCGTATTGCGATCATAAGGAAGAACGCTCGCTTGCGCTCGGCGAACATAAATTCAACGAGGACGGAAAGTGTACCGTTTGCAATAAAGTCAAAATCAAGATCACGGCGAAAAATTTCAAAACGTATTTTGAAAACGAGTCGTATTTTCCGTTCGAGATTGATGAAAACGGCAAGCTGACCAGCACGAACAAAGAGGATTCTTCCTCGGCGGTGATCACCTGCACGGCGACGGCGGCGATGGAAATATCCTTTGAATACAGCGTATCGAGCGAAAAAATTTACGACTGCTGTACCGTTTCTTTAAACGGCGAAACGCAAGCGGAATGGTCGGGAACGAGCTCGGGAAGCTATTCCGTGAAGCTGTCGGTCGGCGATATTTTCACGATAGAGTACGCAAAGGATTCGAGCGGTTCGAGCGGTAACGACTGCGTGACGTTCGGCAATATCTACGTTATCAAATAAGGCGTGAGGGAAACGGGTAAAAATTTATGTTGAAAAATAAAGAACTGATAGACAAATTAACCGTAGACCAGAAGCTTTCGATCCTCACGGACGGGAAGTTTCTCGCCTCCGCGCACGCGCAAGGGGCAGGGTTGCCGCTTTTACGTATCGAAAAATTTTCCGCCGTCAACGACGACGCGGAAGCAGGGGAAGTATATCCGAGCTTTGCCGCGCTCGCGAATTCGTGGAATCCGAGCGCAATTACGGAAATTTCCAAAAATATCGGCTTAAAAGCCAAAACGGCGGGAGTAAACGCCTTATTCCTCCCTCGCTTGACCCCTCGCGGCAACGCTTTCGACGACGGGATATCCGAAGATCCCTATCTCGTGGGTAGACTGGGCGGTGCGTGCGGCGCGGCGCTCACTTCCGTCGGCGTGACTCCCGTTTTAGGCACTTGCGGGCTCAAAAAATCCGACGCGTCCTATTCCGATCTGAAACCCGATCCCAAAGCGGTGGCGGAATATTATCTGGAATCCCTTCGGGTGGCGAGCAAAGAATGTCCGCACGGGGCGGTCGCTTCGTCGTATAAGCATCTCAAAGGGGAATACCGCGAGGTAAATATCGACCTCGTAAACCGTCTGATGCGCAAGCATATCGCAAAGAATAAATTCACGATCGCGGAATCCACGGATATGGATCTTGCGGTGGAAAGCGTCGCGGCGGGGAACGCGCTCTGTCTGGAAGGACATTTACATAGTTTAAAAGACGCGGTAGAGCGTTATTTGGAAATTCAAAAGCTCGTGGAAGAAGGCGAAGCGACGGCGGAGGAACTCGACGAAGCGGTTCGCGACGGGAACGCTTTGAGTATTTCCGCCCTCGACGAGGCGGTAGACAGCGTACTCGAATTTGCCGCAGAATGTCAACACCGCGCGGAAACGACGGCGGGCGCGGCGAGCACCTTCGCGAAAGAGCGCTTACAGTTGGAGCTTGCCGAACAATCGGTGGTGCTTTTAAAGAATAAAAACGGACTGTTACCGCTTTCGGGCGGGAAAAAGGTCGCCGTGATCGGCGCGGCGGGCAAGGATTACGACGGCAGATCGCTTGCGGAACTTTTGAACGTTTCCAAAAGCGTGGGGGTGGAGCTCGTCGGCTACGAAACGGGGTACGATTACGAACGTCCCCGCTCGGACGATCTCGTAGAGCAAGCGGTCGCGCTTGCCAAAAAATCCGAAGTCGTACTGTTATTCCTCGGCGGGGAAGACAGGGAACGCAAGATCTCCGCAACGAAATGCACCAAGCTTCCCGCGAATCAAACGGTTCTGCTCGAAAAATTATCGGAAACGGGCAAGAAGATCGTCGTGCTGTTAACGGGCAGCGGCAGAACGCAGCTCTCTTTTGATAAATATTGCGACGGCTTACTCTTCACCCCTTACGCGGGCAAAAATTGGTCGCAAGCGATCGCGAATATTTTGACGGGTAAATCCAATCCGTCGGGGAAATTGCCGTTCACCCTTTACGAGGACGCGGACGAGCGGTTTGAAACCCTCAAACGTTATAAAAACGAAAAACGTAATAAGATCGGTTCGTTTATCGGGTATCGTCGTTACGATTCCGACGGCGAAACGCTCAAATATCCTTTCGGGTTCGGGCTCAGCTACACGAAATTTGCCTATTCGTCGATCAAGCTGGATTCGGGCGGCGTGGAATTTACGGTCAAGAATATCGGTAACCGCAAGGGTACGGAGATCGCGCAGATCTATATCGGGAAATCCGAATCGGCGATGATACGCCCCAAAAAACAGCTCAAAGGCTTTGCGCGGATCACCTTAAAGCCGGGCGAAAGCAAGACGGTCCGCCATACGATCAAATCGTCTGACCTAAGCGTATACGACGCGACGACGGGGGACTGGATCGTGGAAAACGGCCGTTACGAGGTGTACGTGGCTTCTTCGGTACAAGATATCCGACTGGAAGGACGGCTGTTCGTAGGCTCGGGGCGCACGGTGGCGAAAACGCAAGAGAGGGAATCCGATTATTTGCAAGGGAAATCAAACGTAATTTCAGGAGGATACGTAATGGAAACTTCGGTAGATATGCGAGCGTACAGAAAGCAGGCGAAATGGTTCGGCTTTATTTCCATCGTGCTTGCGGTGCTCTGCGATTTGGTATATTTGATCTGGGAGCTGTTGTCGGGCGACGACATTCAAAGCCCCTTCGACGACGGGGGTATGGTCGCGTTGCATATCGCGATCATTGCTATCTTCAATCTGTTGATGGTGTTCGGTATCGCTGCGATCTGCGTTTGTCATTCCAAGAAAAAGGCGTACGAGAAAGATCCTCCGATCGAGATCAAATCGCGTGAGAACGAAGAAACGGCTAAGATCGAACGCGCGTACGAAGAACTTTTCCTTTCGGAATTTACCGAAGAGGAAGAAGAGGACGATTCCGACGAAGAGGTTTCTTTCGTCGTGGAAGAAGAGCGCGACGAATATTTCCGTCACGGGCTAACGCTTCGCGACCTCGTCAAAGATTTCGTACCCTTCGCCGCGGAACGCGGGATCACGCTCGATCAAGCGACGGCAAGAACGGTATTCACCGCGCTGTCCGTGTCAAGGCTTATGATCGTACGGTCGGAAAACACGGCTTCGCTGCCGAAATTCTACGAGGTGTTGAGCGAATATCTGGGTTGCAGCGCCTTTGCCGACGACGCGGGAAATTATCAGACGAGCGACGATCTCCTCTTTAAGATCGGTTCGAAAGGCAATTACGTAAAGACCAATCTTCTCCGCGCGGCGACAGTCTCGGAAGCGGAAGGACAGACGGTACGTACGGCGTATTTGGGCGGAGTCAAGCTCGAAGCCGCGGGCAACTGGTTCACGCAGATGATCCGATACGTAACGAGCCCCGAAAGACCGTTCGCGCTCACGGCAAAAAATAAGAGTATCACGGATAAATCCTATCCCGTTTCGCCCAACCTTTGGTTGATCTTGGCGCTTGCGGAAGGAGAACGAACGGAAGAGATTCCCGCCTATATCGCGGAAGCGGCGACGGTGGTCGATCTTAAATTCGCCCAAACGGAAGAGGCGTTCGAACAGACGGAATCCTCGCCATTGAGCTTCCATCAGTTCGTGATGATGGGCGACGACGCGAGAGAGGGACACGAGCTCGACGAAGAGAAATGGAAGAAGATCGACAAGCTCGAAAGCTACGTGAACGCCCGCGCAAAATACGGTATCGGCAACAGGCTTTGGCAGAAGATGGAAAGATATATTTCCGTATATCTTGCCTGCGACGGCGATAAAGAGGACGCGCTCGACGAAATGGTCGCGGTCAAACTGCTTCCCACCGTCCTGCCGTTGATTTCCAAAAACAGAAAGGAAAACGACGAACTGTTCGCGCACGTGCTCGAAAACGTGTTCGGCGAAGATCACCTCGAACGTTGCCGCAAAGCGGTGGAGGCTTCGGGCGTCGATCTGATGGCGTAACGCAAAAGAAAGGAGAAAGACGAATGTTATATTCGAATAACGGTTTAAACGGCGTTATGAGCAATATCTGGGACGCGCTCAGCTCGGGCTACGCGATCGCGATCTATGCGATCGTGCTGTTCGTCATCGTCGCACTTCTCGTCGTAATGCTGATGGTCGGCGACAAACGAACGCCGAACGTGATCCTTGCCGACGATATTTCCGTCGATTCCGCGATCGCCGTAAGCGGGGAAGCGAAAGCAAACGCGGAAAAGAAGGAAAGCGTGGAAAAGACGGTGGAAGGCGAAGAGGGCGAGGAAGAAGAACGGAAGCGTTTTTATATGCTGAGTAAGCTCGACGAAGAACGACCGAAGTTTAAGCGTGAGAAATACGACGAAAACGT
>JAFURH010000036.1 GCA_017471945.1 Clostridia bacterium
GACGGGCAGATGTATTGGGAATACGAGGGGTATAAATATTATTTGACGATTATGGGTCCGAGCACTTCTGACGAAGCGTTTGCGTTGGTGGCGGAATTATTTGAATAAAAGAGGCGGAGCGGACTTCGTAACAAGGGATTGCCGCGCTTCGCTCGCAATGACAACGAGGCGGACTTCGTAATAAGAGATTGCCGCGCTTCGCTCGCAATGACAACGGAGCGGACTTCGTAATAAGAGATTGCCGCGCCTACGGCTCGCAATGACGGGATAATTTAAAAAAAGTTGGAAATTTTTCCAACTTTTTTTATTTTTTGCCGAACTTTACCGCTTCTCAAACAGTATATATATTATAAGGGTAACGGGAAACGATCCTCTACGCTATACGTTAAACCGTATTTCTCCGCAAGCTCCCAGCTTTGCAGAATTTCCAAACATTCTGCGTAAGCCGTCTTTTCCCCTGCGACGAAATCGGCGTTTGCGCCCGCGGTGGGCGTGGACAGCTCGGCAAGGTATTCGCCGAGCAAACGGATCATATAAGCAAGCGTTTCTTCTGAGGCAAGTTTCTTCATTCGTTCTCTCCTTTTCTTCTCTATATTATATCATATTTATAAAGGCAAAAACTTCCAAAATTAGGATGTTTTTAGGTGTCTTTATGTGTTATAGTGTTCTTATGAAAACACTAAAGATCAAAACTTGTGAACAAATCATTGCAAACAAACTGCACGATCCCAGCGCACAAAACGAACGCGTTCGGGAGTGTTTTGCCGCTGTCTTTGCGCATTACGACGACGAGGATTACCTCAACGAATACAGTCACCATAAAGAATTGCTGTCTTTGATTTATAAAAAACGTATTTATCGGGATAAGTCGGTGCTGTGGCTTTCCACGATCGTAAATCTCGATTATAAAAGAATGTTGCAGATGCGAAAGGCTTACGTTTTATTATTCGTGAAGAAATATTTTAACGTATCTTCTACTGCGAGCGATCAGCTATTATGGCTCTGCAAGGAAATTTAATCTTTACCCAACGAAACCCGAGGGAAACGTTTTTCGTTCCCAAAGGTTATTCCCCCCAAAAAAAGCCTCTTTTGCGAGTTGCGCAAAAGAGGCTTTTCCCTTTGTTTTTCAATTATTTTTCCGCGATCACGATCCCGCCGCAAGAAAGCGTTTTCGTTTGTTCGTCGTAGTTTTCCGAATACAGAATTTTTCGATAGGTTGCCTTGATCGTATAGTTTTCGTTCGCGGGGTTGATCGCGACGAGAAGCGCGTTGTTTTCGTCCGCGCGCTCGTAGACGAGCGGATAGCCGTCCGAAAGGATTTTGAGAGAGCCGTCGAAGCGCAAACACGCGTATTCTTTACGCATTTTGATCAGGCGTTTGATCAGGCTCAAAAGGGAGTTTTCGTCTTGTTCCTGCGTTTCCACCGATTGCGCGGGGCTGGCGTTGACGGGCAGATACAGTTCTCCGTCCGATTCCGAAAACCCGCGGTTTTTGCCGTTCGTCCATTGCATCGGCGTACGCGAGCCTGTGCGAACGTAGCCGCCTTCTTTATTGATATTGGGAAGATAGTCGAGTCCGATCTCGTCGCCGTAGTAGATCATAGGCACGTGCTTGAAGGTGAGCATAAACGCAAACGCCGTGCGAAGGTCGGAAGGCTGCATATCTTTGGCGAGGCGGATTTGGTCGTGACTGCCCGAGGGGATCGAGAACACGCCCTTGCCGTCGATCGCCTGATAGATCTCGGCGCACTCTTGCAAACATTCTTTGATCGAGCCTTTGCCGTTTTGCGAAAAATAGTTTTCGCCCTTTTCGAAAAAGCGCAGAAGGTTGGAGTTCGGGGTGTTGCGAAAGAGTCCGTTATACGCAGGGCCCGTGTCGTGGGCGAAAAAATCGAGGTCGAAGCCGCTTTTGCCCACCGCGTTTTGGGGGTACACCCATTCGGCGATAAACGCCACGTCGGGAAACTCGTTTCGAATAGGCGTAAAAATTTTATCCCAAACCCAGATCACGCCCGCGATATCTTCGGTGTTCGGGGAGTTGAAAACGCACTCCTTGACGAGCGAGTTCGCCATATCCATTCTGAACCCGTCCACCCCGCGCGCGCACCAAAAACGGAGCACGTTGATGATCTCTTCGCGAAGCGGAGTCAAGCGTTCGTCGGTATAGTGCATTTTCCAACCCTGCGTATTACCGCCGTAAACGTCCGTTTTGTCCTCTTCGAGTTTGTTAAAGCCGTAGTTTAAAGCGGGTTGAGAAGCGTAGTAGTTGATCACGTAGCCGCCGTTGCGGTCGTGGAGTCCGAAAATCGTTTTATCGCGATAGGAAGTAAAGCTGTCGCCCGTCCAGATATAGCGGTCGGAATATTCGTTGCGCGCGTATTCGCCCGATTTTAAAAACCACGGATGCCGATAGGAAGTATGCCCGGGAACGATATCGACCACGAGTCTGATCCCGCGTTTTTTACAAGCCGAAACGAGGTCGTCGAAGTCTTTGAGCGTACCGAAACGGGGGTCTACGTTATAATAATCGGTGACGTCGTAGCCGCCGTCCGTCCACGTAGACGGATAAAAGGGATTGAGCCATAAAACGTTTACGCCCAATCCCAACATATAATCGAGTTTGCTTTCGATTCCTTTGAGATCGCCTATGCCGTCGCCGTTCGAATCGCAATAGGTGAGCGGATAGACCTGATACACTACGGAATCTTTTAACCATTTATTCATTTTTATTCCTCCGTTTGCCCCGTGTGGGGGATTTTTTCATAAAGCACGGAGGAGTGACGAACGGATGCGAAACGCAAAAGCTTATTGCGTGACGATCACCTGCGCGTAACGAAGGACTTTATCGCCTTTTTTATAGCCCTTGACGAATACCTGCTTGACCATACCGCTTTCCTCGCCGTCCGCCGCGGGCTGCGCCATTATCGCTTCCGCAACGTCTGCGTCGAAAGGCTGACCGAGCGGGTCGATCTCTTCCACGCCTTCCCCTTCCAAGACTTTTTTGAAGGATTTTAAAACCATATCCAGTCCTTGCTTGACGTTCTCGTCCGCACACGCCGCAAGGGCGCGTTCTAAATTGTCACCGATCGAAAACAGCGAAGAAACGACGTCGTTCCTTCCCTCCGCGTACCGCTGCGCCGCTTGGTTTTGCGTGCGACGACGGTAGTTTTCGTATTCCGCGGTCACGGCGTACCATTTTCTTTTCAGGTCCTCCGCTTCCGCTTGCGCGCGGTCGAGTTCGGCTTTGAGCCGTTCTTCCACCGACGATTTTTTCTCTTTTTTGGGTTTTTTCGCGGTCTTGTCCTCGGCTTGCGATTCCGAGGGCTGCGACGTTTGCGCCGCTTGCGCGGGCGTTTCTACGGGTTCTTCCAAAATCTCTTCCGACTTCTTTTCCGTATCCTGCATAATTTTTTCCTTCCTTTTAAGTATAACGGATAGTTTTGGGAATTGCAATACCAAAACTTATTTTGATACGCCCAAAACTACACTTTTTATATATAAATCAATTTTTTGATTTTTAAACGCTCGCGGTCAAAATTCGAGGTGGGCGAAGTTTTGCCGTGAAGAACGGCGATAAAAGATAGCCTTTCGCCCGATCACCGCCACGGGGATCGCGTCTAAAAGATCGGCTACGTTTTCCGCGAGGTTGAGCGCGTCGTCCTCGGAGTTTTGCAGGATATTGACCTTGATCAGTTCCCGCGCTTCGAGGGCGTCGGAAAGCGTTTTTAAAAGGTTGTCCGTGATCCCGCCCTTGCCGATCTGCGCGATGGGTTGCATCGTGGAAGCGAGCGATTTTAATTTGCTTCTCTGTTTGCTCGTGATATTTTCTCTGGTTACCATTATGATACCTCTTTGGATAATTTTAAGTTAATTTTTTTCCGTGGGGAAAAGTTAAGTTTGCCTATCGGCAAGTGAATTTTTTGCTACGGCAAAAGTGAATTTGCTTTCGCAGTTGCGGTAGAATTTATACCTCTATTCTTATAAAACGAAATCGAATTCGACGTCGCCGATCGAAACCGTATCCCCCTCTTTACAGCCCATTTTCGAAAGCTCTTTGATCACGCCGCGGTTTCTTAAAACTTTCTGGAAATACTGCATAGAGTCGGGATTGTTCAAAACGACGTTGCGGCAAAGAAGGTCGATCAAGCCGCCGACCACCACGTACACGCCGTCCTCGTCTTTGAAAATTTCGAAATTCAAATCGTCGTTCGCGCCGTAGACGGACTCCTCGTCGGGGCGTTCGGGCTCGACGGGAGGAAGCGTTTCGAGCACCGCTAAGATGCCTTCCAAAAGTTCCTTCGTGCCTTCGCCGGAAACCGCCGTAAGCGGGAAAATCTTGTATTTTCTGCCGTACTTTTTCTTGAACGCTTTGAGGTTTTCCTCCGCGCCGAAAATATCGCATTTATTGCACACGACCACCTGCGGGACTTTGGCGAGGACCTCGCTGTATTCTTTGAGCTCGGCGTTGATCTTTTGGAAGTCCTCTATGGGGTCGCGACCCTCGCAACCCGAAATATCCACCACGTGACAGAGCATTCTCGTACGCTCGATATGGCGAAGGAAATCGTGTCCTAACCCCGCGCCCTGCGCCGCGCCTTCGATGAGCCCCGGGATATCCGCCGCCACGAAGGATCTTTCGTAGTAACGCACGACCCCTAAATTGGGCGAAAGGGTGGTGAAATGGTAGTTCGCGATCTTGGGACGAGCCGCGGAAATTTTCGAAAGCAAAGTGCTTTTCCCGACGTTCGGGAAGCCCACCAGCCCCACGTCCGCGATCACTTTCAGTTCCAAGATCACCGAATGTTGCTTGACCTTTTCGCCTTTTTGCGCGAAGTTGGGCGCGTGACGGCGCGCCGTCGTAAAGCGTACGTTTCCTTTCCCGCCGTTGCCGCCGCGGGCTACGAGGATCTCCTCGCCGTCCTCGAATACGTCGCAGACGAGTTTCCCCGTTTCCTCGTCGCGCACGAGCGTGCCCAAAGGTACTTTGATATATAAATTTTTACCGCTTTTGCCGAAGCACCGATTCGTGCCGCCGACCTCGCCGTTTTCCGCGAAATATTTGGACTGAAAACGGAACGGGAACAAATCGTTCATATCCTTATCGCCGACGAAGTACACGTCGCCGCCCTTGCCGCCGTCGCCGCCGTCGGGCCCGCACGCGGGCTTGCCCTTGAAGGCTTTGAAGGAGTTCATTCCGTCCCCCCCGTCCCCGGCTTTTATGAGTATTCTGACTTTATCCGTAAATTCACCGACTGCCATATCCGACCTCTCTTTTTCTTTCTTTTCCCCTCCGCAATAATTTTTTGCGGTTTTTAATCGCTTCGTGCAATTCGTTTTCCCCCGCGCTACGCTCTAAAAACAATAAGTACACCGAGTACGAAAGCCCCGGGCCGATATTGAAAAAATGACAGTCCAGTAGGCTCAAAAGCGCCAACGAAAAAATCGAAAGTCCGATAAATACCGCTTCGATATCCCGTCTTTTGAGCATCGTTTTTACCGTCTGAAAGCGGTGGAGCGCATACGCGACGAACCCCGCCAAACCGCAAGAAGCCAAAAGCTGCACGTAGGTATTGTGCCAGCGTTTGGGCAAGAAGGTCATCTGCTCGGCGATCTCGCCCCATTTAAACGCCGTACAGGAGAAAAAGCCGTTTCCGAACAAAGGCTTGTCCAAAAATTGTTCCAGACCTTCTATGTAATCGGGAATACGCCCCGCGTCGTCGAAATCAATGGTGGCGATCTCGCTGAAAAGCATCGCGATCCCGTTCCAATCGAACGCCAAAAGCCCGATCAAGACCGCGGCGTATAAGCCGAACAGCAGAAACGTTTCTTTCCATTTATAAGGTCGGGCGATCAAAAGACAAAGCGCGCTCACCGCATACACGACAAGCCCCATCAGCATACCGTTGCGGCTGTTGGAAAAGATCACCGCGATATAAAGCGCCGTCGCAAGCAGGTTATACAAATACCCGCGTTTTCGGATAGCGGCGAGATAAAAAGCGGAGGGGATCCCCATCACGATCATACACGCCATATTGTTATACACGCCCCAGCCCGTATAGATATTCAGCCTATGAATTTTTCCGTTTATGCCGATCACGCCGTTGGCAAGATAGACCGCGAGCACTTCGAGCGAAACGGTGATGGCGAGGAACACTCCGCACCACGCAAAATATTCCTTGGGTACGTTTTTAAAATCCACCGTAGCCGCGAGGATATAATACACGACGAACAGGGAAATAAACACCAACGCGCCGTAGCGGATATTCAAAATAAAGTGCGGCGCGTAATACTCCGAACCCAACCCGCCAAGCAAGAAAGTCGCGCCCAAAAGCAAGAGCGCGAGCGCGAACGCGCGTTTTTGCGCGAAAAATTTTTTTATTCCGCCGCGAAGGCAGATCCGAACGATCACGAGGGTGAAAAACACGATCAGATAGGCGATAATCAGCCACAGCCCGTTCGCGGGATAAAAGATCGAATCGGGGTTATTCGCGGGATTATTATGCACGGAAGGCGATACGTACATCAGCATCACGGCGGGCGCAAGGGGCAACAGATCCCGACCGAATAAAACGAAATACACGCCGAACAGGAACACGACGGTATAGATCAAAAGCTCTGCGCCGAACACGTTCGAGCAAAGCGTTAAAAACGCGAGCGCGGCAATACAGTATTTGGAATTCACGAACGCGTTCAACGCCTGAAACGCAGGCTTTTGCGCACATTTTCTGAAAATCATTCTTTCCTCCACGCTTCGTACTCCCCTTTTTGAATTTGGCTTTTACGTTTATCGTCCGTTTTTCGTTTTATTTTAACGCGCGGGCGCGCGTTTAAACGCACGATTCTGCCTAATTATAACACAGGCGGGCTTTCGCTGTCAAGCAAAACCCGCTTATTCCCGCTCTTAATGCGCCCGCCGTTCGCCTTTTTTATCATTTTTACGTTCTTTTGTTGATAAGTTTTTGCTGAGTTATCCACATTATCCACAGAAAAAACGGCGATACCAAGTATTTATCCACGCGCCTTCAAGGGGGCAGGTATGCATCGAAATCACCGCACCAGGTACGCGTTGAATTTTTCTTTCGACTTTTTTCGTTCTTTTTCGACTTTTGCGGAATTTTCAGGTTTTCCACGAAAAATGTGGATAATTCACAACCCTTAGCGAAAGTTTTCCACAGCTTTATAACAACCGCGTAAGTTCGGCAAGATTTTTGATCTCGTACGTCGGGCGTACACCCGTTTTATTCTCCTGCCCGCGGGTATTCAACCAACAGGTATCCATCCCTGCTTTTCTTCCGCCGAGGATATCCGAGGCAAGGGAATCCCCGACCATAAGACACTTGTTCGGAGCAACGCCCGTCAAGCCGAGCATCTTTTCAAAAAACGCCGCCGTCGGCTTGATCGAGCCTAAGCGTTCGGAGATAAAAATTTCTTCGCAATAGCGTTTGAGTCCTTCAAGCCGTCCGAGCTGTATCCGTTCCAAACCGTTGGTCGCGACGCACACCCTATACGCTCCGCCCGTTTTCGCCGAAAGGCTTGCTAGCGTTTGTTCGGCAAACGGCAACGTATTTCCTCCCACGCAAAGTTCCTCCAAAAACAACTCCCCCGCCCGACGGGGAGAAACCGTGCACGGATATTTTTCGAAAAATTCCTCAAAGATCCTCGTCACGTGGCTTTTATAAAGCGCGTGATACTCTCTTTGTATGCGTTCGCTTTCCACCTCGTAAAGCCCCGCTTCCGTCCAAGCTCGCTCGGACAGGGAATGACACCATTCAAGCGCCTCGCCCGAAACGGCGAGGCCAAGCGACAAAAACAATCTTTTGAGCGCGGAAATTTCGTCGGCTTTATAGTCGAGCAGCGTATGGTCGGCGTCGAACACGACGGCTTGATACTTCTTCATTTTTACCAGTCCTGTTTTTTCAGCGATTTATCCTTCACGTCGTCGTAGTACGCAAAATACCGCCGTTTGAATTGCTCTTTGGTGAGCGGTACCGGCTCGTCGCCGTTTTTCATACGCTCGATAAGCTCTTGCAATTCGTCGGGAGAATAGTCGGAAATATCCGTTTCGTCGCCGTAGCGTTCCAAAAATTTCAATAGATCGAGTCTGGACATTTTCCCTCCTATATCTCCACCTCAATATGCTCGCCGCGGCAAGGCACGGTCAAATAGGTAAATCCGATCTCTTTCAAAAGGGCGATCGCCTCTTCCCACTTGTCCATCACGCGCGAAACGTAATGGGCGTCCGACCCGAACGAAACCTTTCTTCCGCCCAAAGCAAAATATCTTTCCAAGATCTCCCGCGACGGCAAGAACGGGCTTACGCCTCCTTTATTCGAGCTGTTGAGCTCCAAGATCTTTTCAAGCTCGATTATGCGTTTTAAGATCCCGTCGATCTCGCTTTGGAATTCGGCAAGGGTCGCCGCGCGATCCTCGTACGGCGCGTAGCGCGTACAATAGCCGATATGCCCTACGATATCGTAAGGATACGGCGCGTCCAAACTTGCGCGCACGCTTTCGAAATACTCCCGATACGCTTGCGCTTTGCTTTTTTCGCCCCTGTCCCCAGACTTTTTAAAATAGGGTGTTTGATTATAATAGTCTTCGCCTTTCAACGTATGCACGCTGTTGATCACGTAATCGGGACGGTATTTTTCGTAGAATCCACAATATTTTTCCGCAATCGAAGGCTCGTCCGAAAATCCGAACTCCACGCCGATAAGAAGGTTCATCGCGCCCGCGTAATCCTCTTGCAAATGCCGCGCCGCGTGAAAGTATTCGTCGGCGTTTATCATTTCGTACGCGCCCCTTTCGATCAAATCGTAGTCGAGGTGTTCGGACACGCCGTAAAACGCCGCGCCCTTTTGATAAGCCGCGGCGCACATTTTATCCAGCTCGGTCTCTCCGTCGAAGGAAAAACGGCTGTGCGTATGCAGATCGGTCAAAAATTTTTTCATAGTACGGATATTATAGCATACCGAACGTAAAAAAAGCAAGCGAGGAGAGGGAAAGCGACCGAAAAATTTTTCCTTTTCTGTCATTTTCAAGAAAAATCCAGCCTTTTTAGACGAATTTTTACCATCCCTTGCCTTTGCTCCCAACGGTAGGCAGATACGGAAACTCCTGTAAGCAAAAAACGGTTGCTTTTTTGCGAACGCTTCCTCTATACTTTTGCCGTACGGTAAGCGCAACGCTTGCGCCGACCGAAAAAATCAAGCGAGGAAAATTATTTTATGAAAAATATAACGAAAAAATTTTTGGCGATGGTACTCGCCCTTTCTTTCAGTACCGGCCTATACGCTTGCGGAAATAACTCTACGAGCGACGCCCCGAATCCCCCCGATTCCCCCGAAGCTTCCACGCCCGTCGATCCCGATAACGGCTCGAACGGCGAAACCGCGACGCCCGAAGCTCCGCCCGTTCAAGTGACGAAAAAAACACAGGATTACATACGCTGTACCTCAAACAGCGTAAATATCCGCTCGGGGGCGGGCACGGACTACGCCGTGCTCGGCTCGGCAGGAAAAGGCGAGGTCTACGCGGTCGTAGGAAAAACGGGCAACTGGTACAAAACTACGTATAAAAATAAAACGGCGTATATCTACGCCGAATACGCCGCGGTATTTTCCCTTGAAAAGAGCTCGAACGACAAGGTGGAAGACGTCCTTGAAGAGGGTTACTCCCTGCTCGGAACGCCGTACGTTTACGGCGCGGTGCGTCTGCACGACGGAAAAGGTAAGCTTTTGCAAGGGTTCACGGCTCAGAAATTCGATTGTTCGTCGCTCGTACAATACGTGTTTTATCACGGCGCGGGCAAGCTTTTGAACACCACGACGAGAACGCAGGTCACGCAAGGAACGTACGTACATCCAAGCGATCTGAAACGCGGGGACTGCATCTATTTCACGAACGCGGAACGTTATTATAAAACGGGCGTGGAACGGATCGGGCACGTTGCGATCTATCTCGGCAACAACTATATTTTACACACCGCTTCCGATTACGCGCGCATAGAAACCATTTCCACCCAGCGTTGGAACTACTATATCGAAGCTCGACGTTTCGTTTAAAACTGCGTTCGGCTCGACCCTGCCCCGTCCGAATCGCCCGTCAAGGGTTTTCGGGCGTAGCGGCGGCAACGCAAAAAAGCACTTGCGCCGCGCCTGCGGAGAGGAGTATTTTTGCACATTCGTCGCCCGTTGCGCCCGTGGTCATAATATCGTCCACGAGTAAAACGTTTTTCCCGCGGCAAGCCGCGCGCTTATGAACGCGATACGCGCCCGCGACGTTTTCCCTACGGTTTTTCGCTTCCAGATCTTTTTGCGCGCCCGTTTCACGGTGTTTTTGCAGGATATCGGGATCTATTTCCAACTTCACGCCCGCTTTTTCGAGCGGCGTTACGATCGCTTGAACGAGCGTTTCGGCTTGGTTATACCCTCTTTGACGCAAAGATCGTGGCGTGAGCGGTACGGGCACGACCAACCATTCGGTTTGCATAAGCAAATCGCGGTGATCGTGGAGGAGTCTTTCCGCCGTCTTTTCGCCCAGATACAGAGCGAGCCGTTTTCTGCCTTCTTTAAGCGCGTTGACGAGGGTCGCGCTCTCGCCGTCGTAAACGAACGCGGAAACGCCGAGGGCGAACGCAGGCGGGGCGGCTTTACAAGTCAAACAAACCCCTTCGGCGACCGTTTCTCTGCCGCACTTTGGACAGACGCGCTCGCCGTTATACTGCATTTCGGCTTCGCAAAAATCGCAGACGCGGAAGGTCGGATAAGAGAACACCTCCCGACCGCACCAATCGCAGGTATAGCCGCGGCGGGAATCCGCACGGCGAAGCCACTTAATAAATTTGCCCACTCTAACACCTCCTTATCGAAAACGGCGGCTTGCGCTTTGCAAACCGCCGTTTTTGCGTTATCCGTTTAATCGTTCGGCTTTTTCCGAGTCCTTTTTGCGCTGATATTTCACGAGTAGGTAGGAGCCGACGACGCCGACGGCAAACAACGCTATTCCAAGAAGCAGATCCCACCAAACGAGCCCGTTTTTCGCCCAATCGGCGTACACAGCCACGATATCGCCGTTGCAGAACATCGAAACGATTGAACCGAGCGAAAGCCCGACGATTAAGGTATACGCCGTCTGCCTCGCTTTCCCGAAGATATAGGTCAGGAACTTCGAAAAGGTGAGAATAGCCAGCACGAACCCGACGGCAAGTCCGCCGTAGACGAAAAGAACGGTCGGATTTTCCTGAAAATAGGAAAGAGAAACGCCGTCCACGAGCGAGGAGAACCAACCGACCGCCATTAAGATAGCGCTGGCGGAAAGCCCGGGCGCGATTTGCGTGATGCCCAAAAGGTAGCCGATAAACAGGCTGGCGGGAAGATGCCACCAAGCGATCTCGTCGAACTTATTTCCGTTCGCAGTTCCCGCATCCGCGGAAAAGACCGCCGAAAAGATCCCTACCGCGATCGGTACGAGCAAGCCCACCGCGAACAGCGCGATACGTTTTTTGGTACGCGCCGCGCCCTTGATCTCGTCGGTCACGGCGGGGAACGCGCCCGCCATCAGTCCCGCGAACAATCCGACGATGGCAAACGGCAATAGATCGAGCAGTTTTTGCACCGCGAGGAAGCCCACGACCAGCCCCACGATCATACCGAGCGCGATCGGGAGTAAAAAGGCAAAGCATTGTTTGAACTTTTTGAACAGATTGCCGAGCGCGTATAAAAATTGGTCGTACAACTTGAAAATGATCGCGACCGTCGAACCGCTGATTCCCGGCACGATCACCGCAAGCCCGATAATAATGCCGAGCAAGCCGCTTTTGCACCAGGTTTTTTTATTGTATTTCACGAGGGCGATTTCCAGATTTTTCTCTCCCATACTCTCTCCTTTTATTGCGTTTTTTTACGACCAGCCAAAGTATCCAAAAGACGAAAAAAGCGAACAGGCAACCCGACCAGCCTCCCGCGATATCGACGAGGATATCCGCCGCCTCCGCGGCTCTGCCCGCCGTGTGCCCTTGCAGGTATTCGTCCACCATCGGGAAATAGAAAGCGATACAAAAGGGCACGATCGCCCCGACCTTTTCGGTATCCCAAGCGAGATAGCACCAGACGGAAAGTGCGCCGAGCAGGCAATATTCCAAAAAATGCGCCGCCGTGCGGACGTAGGAATGAAGGGTTTCGAGCGCCGCGCCCTCGGCGGAAGCGACCCACGAATCGGGGGCGAAAAAGCCCGCCACCGCTTGCACCGCCGCCGTTACGCCGCCGCTTTGCGCGCTCGATTGCTCCGCGTTCGACGTGCCGTTATAGATGATAAACGCCGCCGTCAAAAGCCAAAAGAGGGTCAATAAAACGCGCAGTACGTTTCGACCCGCCCGCGAGGGTTTCTTCTCTTTTGCAACGCTCCGTTTTTTCATAGTACCATTATACATAAAAAAGGGCGTTCGGTCAATTCTTTTCGTGAAAAAATTTATTCTTTTCCCGCTTTCGACCAAAGTTTTCAAAAAACGACGAAAAAACGCGGCTTTCCCGCTTTACGCGTAAGTATTATAGAATATGCAGACTCATAAACGGAGAGTAAAACAATGAACTACGTGAAAAAAATGTGTATTTTACGCCAAATCAAGCAAGGGTTTTCGGGGGACGGCAAAGCCCTGACGGGGCTCATAAAGCTCGAACAATACGGCAAAAATCTCGCGATCGAGGTGTCCGTGATCAACTTCGCGCCCCTTTCGTCGGGGGAATATTACTGTCTGATCGCCGACGAGAAGGGCAGAACGGAAATGCTCCCTTTGCGGGGGAAAAGTCTTTTCAATATCATCACGGCTTTGGATATTTCGCGCGGGTTTTGCGGCGTGATCTGCTTCGTCAAAAACGGTATTTATCCCATCGCCTACGGCGCGAACGGGGATAAGATCTACGACTGGCGCGCGCTGGTTGCCGACGCGCTCGGCGAGGACACGGGGCGCGAAATCCCCTTTGCGGCAACCGCCGCCGCGGGAAAGAACGAACGGCAAGAAAAGCCCGTTAAACTCGACCCTGCCCCCGCCGAACCCGTCCCCGAGCAGACGGAAACGAACGCGAAAAAAACGAGCCGAGTTTCTTACGACGACGAGGAAGTGGCAAAGGTAAACTATTATCAAAGCGAGGAAGAAAATGAACGGAATGCGCCTGAAAAAGATCTCGACGATGATGAAGCTGAAAGCGGAGATCAAAAGCAAGAAAAAACGTCAGAAGCAGACCTTGAAGAGGATGGAAATGCTTCTCGCGTACTCCATCCGTTTGCGCAAGACCCCGACGGATACTATCTCTCCGTCAAGGCCGAGCTCGACGAGCTGTTTGCCCGCTATGAAAAAGACGAACGCTTAAAGGGCGTTTTCGAATCCAGCGAATGGGTGCGGATCACCGACGGAGAAAAAGCCGAACAGCTCGTAGGCGTGATCTACGAGGACTGGAAAGCCAAATATCTTTGCTACGCGCTCCCCACCGACGACGGCTCGAATCCCCCCGAAGAGATCGCGGAGATCTGCGTGTTCGTGCCCGCCACCCCTTTTGATACGAACGCGGGATTTTTCGTCATCTTTCAAAGCGCCGCGACGGGCGAGTGCATAAAGCCCGAAAAATTGTGATCGGTACGCGTTAAGAAAATTTTGGTAAAACACTTGACGAGCGGGGAATGGTATGATATAATGTATTATATCAAGAGCTCCTCTCGTCCTTTGTTTTTTGGAAAAGGAAGAAATTCAAAGAGGAACTAACGGAGGTTTTTTATGAAATTATTCAAAAAAACGGCGGCTTTACTGCTCAGCCTCGCAATGGGTCTTTCCTTCGTCGGCTGTAACACGGGCGACGATTCCGCGGATAAGGATAACGACAAAACTCCTACCCCTCCTCCCGCAAGCGGCGGAAACGGCTTAACGGATGAGGAACTCCAAGACGCGATAGGCGATCTGATCGGCGGATTCCTCGGCGATAAAGACTCGTCCTCGGAAAGCACGGGCAAGCAATACGTAGACGGCGCAATTCAAGCGATCGAAAATGCGAACACCGTCGAGCTTTCTTTCGACGCAGATATCGCGTATTCCTTTACCGATAAGCAATACGGGAACAAATATGAAGACGATCTGTTGATCCGTTACGGCGATAACGAAACGCAAACGCTTGATCTTACGGCGAGCGGAACTTTGAAAGCCGTCAAAACGGAGGACAGCTACGATCTCGCCCTCGAAATCACGCTCGATTACGAGGAAACTTGGCTGGAAAACGAAGAAACGGTCACCGACAAGATCGATAACGAAACGGGCAAAATTTATATTGTTGACGGATACGCGTATCTCAACAAGCCCAACCAGGACGAATGGGTCAAGACCCTTATGCCCGTTGAATATGCCTCGATCTATAACGAGCTCGTCGGGATATTGGATCAGTGCGTAGGCGAAAACGGCGCCGTTTCCGAGGACGATCTCACGTATCTCAAAACGCTCGCGGGGAAGATCTTCGACGGCGTTGCGAAAATAGAAAATAACGCGCTGAAATTCGAACTTGATTTGGCAACTCCCGCAAACGAGATCCTCGATCATTATAAGAACCTTGATCTAACGATGACCGTCGAAGAATATCTCGACGACGTTCTCGCGGAATTTGCAGGCGAAACGGTCACCGTGGACGCCTTGCTCGCAACGCTTGCCACGATGGGCGACTATACCGTAGGCGAGGCGTACGGCGAGATCGATTCGTGGTTGGAAACGGCGACGGGAATGGGCGTTGAGGAACTCAAAGACGCGATTTTGGAGCAAGAAGACGTCGCATATCTCCTCGGCAAGCTCGAAGCGCTCGGCTATATTCAAGTCAACGAAGAATTCGATATCGACGAACACGTCAAAAACTTTAAAGATATAACGATGGACGAACTTTTCGCGGAAATGACGGGCTTCGGTGAAGAGGAAGGCAGCGTGCCGAATATCCCTTCCGTTCCCCAAACGGCTTTGGCGTATTTCGCGTACAGCCTTGATCAAAGCTTCCAATGCACCTTTGAAGAAGCGGGCTTGGACGTATACGTAAACGAGCTGAAAGGGATCACGGTCAACGAAGCAAAAGAAGCCGTGAAGATCGGGTTCGAAGGATTTAATCTCCAATCGCTCGATTTTGACGCGAGCGCGGATTTCGTAGCCGATCTTTCTATCGGAAAAATCGTTCTCGACGCAACCGTCGCGATCGATCTTCGTCTCAGCGACGCGAAGTCCGCAATTACGTTGCCCGCAAGCGCGACGACGATTTATTACGGCAAAACCAATCTTTGTTTCCCTAACGACTATTATATTGATTTCAGCTTAGCGGAAAAAGAAATTGAAGATCGCTTCGTGTACGATTTCACGAAACCCGGCGACGGTTCTTTGGCGGTTCAAGTCGGACAATACGTGGTCTCCTACGATTTCGAATACACCGTTCCCAAGGCGGTAGCGGGCGAGTCGATCGCTTCTATTGAAGTGAAGATCACCGACGGAAATATCGGCAAAGGCGAGATCGAGGAAGGCCGTTGGCATATGGCAACCACCAACACGGATTATTCCGCGTTGTTTGCCGATTGCATCGGTAAGACCTACACGCTCACGCTTGACGCGGCAAAAGGCGAAATAGGCTTTGCGACCGTGCCCGTGCCTACGACGGAACAGATCGAAGCGGCGGCTTCCGTTTCCTTCGCGGGCGAATACGTATTCCAAAGTTACACGACGACGGACGGAACGACTCAAACGACCTATACCGTGGGCGATACGCTGAACGGAATCGTTCTGACGGAAGACTACCAAGTATTATCCGTTTATAGCGACGGAACGGCGAAATTGACGGCACAGGTCGGCGACGGAAGCACTCAGCCTTTTCAAATGACGTGGGTAAAATCGGGTACTCAGGAAATCACGTTTATCCTCAGCGAAGGAACGACCGTCTGCTACTGCGACGGCAATACGATCCGAATCTCCGACGGCAGTTCGACGACGACGCTCGTAAAACCTTGGACGTCTGAATTTTAAAATAGACCAAAATACAACGCCGCCCCCGAGAGATCGGGGGCGGTCTGCTTTTTGATGGCTTATTCGAACTGATTTGCTAAAATGTCCGCCGTGAGCCGCGCGAGGTTCAAGGTCGCGGAGTCCAGCTTCGCCCCCTCGCTCTTATCGAGCACGGCAACTGCGCCAAGGCAGTCCCCGCCCGAAACGATAGGCACGATCACCTGCGCGGTTACCCCCTCTTCCTTGCTCGAAGTGATGGGCAGCACGTCGCCGCCTTCGGAAGCGTTCGCCACGTAGCTTCTTCTGTCTTTCAAAATTTTCTCCATTTCCTCGGACAAGGTTTTCCCGTCGAGTTCCTTTTTGCCTTCGCCGTAGGCGAACAACACGCCGTCGGTGTCGCAAATAAGCGAGAGCTTGCCGCTCAGATCGTTTAAGGAGCGGGCGGTCGCTTCGCTGAAACGCTCTAAGGTCGCGATAGGCGAATATTTTTTGAGCATAAGCTCGTCACGATCGGTGAAAATTTCAAGGGGATCGCCTTCTTTAATGCGTAAGGTACGGCGGATCTCTTTGGGGATAACGACTCTGCCGAGTTCGTCGATTCTTCTGACAATTCCGGTTGCTTTCATAAAAATTCCTCCATTTACAGTTATTGTGTGACTACGCAAAGGAAAATATACGCCTGAAAAGGAGGAAAAAACCGCTTTGGGAAAAAAGCGGGAAAATTTTTTGAAAAATTTAAAAAAGCGGGATAAAATGAGTTGACAAATAGGGCGGGTTAGGATATAATAGTTTTCGTTAATGCGGTCGTGGCGGAACTGGCAGACGCGCAAGACTAAGGATCTTGTGGGTAACTCCATGCAGGTTCAATTCCTGTCGACCGCACCAAGTCTTAATAGGTTGAACCTCTTTACTGTAAGAAAGACGTTCGGCCTATTTTGTTTTATCTTGGATTATGAGAATTTCGATGATTAATAAGATATAGCTGCAGAAAAAAGTTTTCTGCAGCTATAAGTTTTGGGGCATTATCTTTTTTGTTTTGTATAAGCAATAAAAAAGATGCTTTAACATCTATTCATTCTGATGAGATATTTCCTTTGTTAAGGTTTAAGTGCATATGTGGATTCGTTTCGTCTAAATGGACGATTGCGGACAACACGTTTTCTTCTCCATACTTATTCTTAAAGAAATTAGTAAAGTCACGGAAGAATCGTTGTTGCTTGTCGAGCGTTGCCACCTTGAAAAATTCAGGGCTTGCCGTCAATACGAAAGAACACATATAAACGGCGTCCGAGCGAACTTTACGTTTTAGGTTTAAGCCTGAAATTCTATCTTCGATAATGTCAAGATATTTTCCTTGTGGACATATCGTATGATAGTTTTGATACGTCCTTGAACTGTTGATACAAGCGTTATTGCCTTGATAAGTTTCGTCTCGTTCGTTCTCTTCTTCGACGGGTGAAATGTCGGATTTTTTGAGTTTGTCTAAATTGCAAATGATGTAAATAAATTTGTCCTCCTTGAATATAAATTTTGAGATTTTGCAAAAGTGTAGCTCACTACACTTATTGCGCTTGTGCTACATAAGTTTCGTTCGTCCTGCGGAGCTTTTTTCGTCCACTGAACAGTAAAAATCCGATTATTTAACGGCTATCGGCAAAGCCAAAAGTAAATCATTTTAACCACCTCCTTTATCTAAAAATGAACGCAAAAAAGTCGCTGATAAAATTACCACCGACCTAAAGGGACAAAAAAACCGCACGAATCTCAATACGCTTAAAGCGTTCTTCTTCGTACGGATTAAATATCCGAATATGAAGTTGTAAGAGCGTAGTACCTAAAAATTTGTACCACAAAATAGACCTATCGCCAAACCCCGTTTTTTGAACGTTGGCGCGCCTACTTGAAACGATGGTCAGTCATCTCAAGCCTTTCACTACCTATTAGCGAAAGGACGGCACATTGCCGTAAAAAATTGTACGACAATAAAACCCTAAACAAGCCGTTTTGTTTCCCTTTATGTAAAATGACTTCGGGTAAACGGGAGAACTTCTCCCACAAGTATACGGAAACGTACACTTACAAAGCTTGCTGATGCTTGCAAGCTTAACGAAGGGGACAATTTTCCCCTTAATTATATAACCCACACGAAACATATTCTAAACATATGTTTCGTGTTTGTAATTCTATTTTATCATAACTTTCTTATAAAGTCAATAGGCAAATGTCCACGTTCTTGGACATCTGCCTACTTTTTTGAAAAACTTTTGTCGTTTTATGTAATTTTTAAGAAGCCTTTTTCAAAGGCGTCGAAGATAAACATTTTTTCGCCAACTGCGAACTTAATTTTGATATACTTTTGCGCTTTGTCTATATTGATAATTGTACCGTCGCCAAACTTTGCGTGAGTAACTTCCACGCCAACAACGACTTTTGAATAGTCAAAAGCAGGTTTTTCTTCCTTAACTTCTTCTTTTTGTGTTGTCGTAACAATATAAGGATTAACTTTTGGCGTAACTTTCGGTTTGTCTTCCGTAACGGCAATTTCTTCGACGATCGCTTCCGATATAGTCACTTGCATTGTTGCTTGTTGATTAAAGAATAATTTTTCGTACTCTTCACGGCGGATAACTGTATCCCAACCCCCAACTTCGTCTTTAACCGATTTTTCTATACCCGTGTAAGAAAGCGACGAATCTTCATAACGTTTAAACTTAAATATTGCGTCGTTCATAAGGCTTGCGTTAAACACACCGATAGAACACAATAAGTTAAAGTCGTTTACGTTCAAGCCCGTAACCTTTTTGAAAAGTCCCGGCTCTAATTGTGTAATAACGTCTTTAAGTGAACGTTCGCGGTAATCGGTAAGATACATAAAGATAGGAACGCGCGTAGCAAATTTAATAAGTTTTTCTTGAATTTGCTTACGCATAGACTTGTATTCTTTTTCTTCTTGCGTGAGTTCTTTCTTTTCCTTATCGGTAAGTTTAGTTTCCTTTTCTTTTTTAGCTTTTTTAACGGCTTCCGACTTATTAATAATCGCCGTAATATCTTGATTTAATGAACGGAATCCTTCAATACGCATAAGCGCGTCAAGCGCGTCTTTATTTGCAAGGAGTCTTCCCAAAGTATCGTTATCAACGTTAACAAGTAAAGCCGATTCCCAACGCTTAGCAAGGAGCGTTGCACTCGTACCTGCCATAGCGATATCGAGAATATCTTGCGCGTTGATTTGTTTCATCGTGCTACCGTCATACGCTAAAACGGGCAAGAAATGGATAAAGTCGGCAACTTTCTTTTCGGGGTTGGATTCGTCCACGTTCAAACGGCAAGAATAATCGGAAATTTGACGGAGCGCGCGGTCAAGCGAAAAGTCGAAAACGTAACACTCTTGCTTCATGATTTGCTTATTGCCAAGGTTGTCAGTAATTTCCCAAGGCGATTGAACACGGAACGCCGTTTGGAAATAAGTTTCAGGCGATTTAAGATTACGTAGCATAAATACACCCGTCCACGGACGAACGGTTACACCCGTAGTCAGTTTACCGCAAGAAAGGGTTATCGTTTTCGTTTCAAGCGGATTACCCATAGAACTTTGAACTGGATAAAGCGCATCTAAACCAATACCTGCGCCTGTGCCTGCGCAAATATTTATTTTATAATCGTGATAAAATGCGTTTTGTTTTTGTTTAAGTAGGTTTGCCATAAGGATTTTTTCAATTTTAACGACGAAGCCGAAGAATTATCCGTTGCTTTGTCTAATCTTTCCCCTAAACAAAAGAAACTTTTAATCGACTTTTTGAAAAGCCTTTAATCATAAGAAAACAAAAAACGGTTTGGAACGTATCCAAACCGTTTTTTACGTAGGTTGTTTTTTAGATAAAAATTTTATAAATATGACGGATATTGTCATATTTACTATGATATAATTAAATTGTAATCGTCAAAAAACGTGTTTAACTGAAAATTTTCGGTAATTCGACATGAAAATTTATAATTTGAGTGACAGTAACTATTGATTATTAGGTAATAATATAATAAAATATAGAGAAAAGTGAAAAAATCACCCAAAACTGCTTGATATTTGAATAAAATAATGGTAAAATGGATATACTATAGCCAAGAAAAGTGATTTTTTCACTTGTGGGAGGTATTATGTTAATTAGATTCAAAGTTGGAAATTTCAAATCCTTTGGCGATGTTCAAGAAATTTCAATGCTTGCTGGAAAAGTACAAAACAAATCCGAAAGAGTTTATAAGGATGAAAAAATAAAATTATTGAAATATGCTCAAATATTTGGCGCAAATGCCTCAGGGAAATCAAATATGGTTGAAGCTTTAGATTTCTTTAGAGATACTGTAATTGATAATTTCCCCGATGGTTATTCCTATTTATATAATAAATGTTCATCGTTAAATAAAAATAAGACATCGTATTTTGAGATTGAAATTAAGATAGAAGATAAATATTATGCTTATGGGTTTGAAGCTTTGTTAAACGAAGGAAAATTCACATCCGAATGGCTATTTGAATTAGACAATAAAAAAGAAACTATAATTTTTTCTAGAGATATTCTAGCTAGAACGTATGCCATTAATACTGAAATTAAAGATGAAGAATTAATCAAAAGATTAAATATTTACTTGCAAGATATAGAAAAAGATTATTCCGTTCTATTCTTGAAGAACATTAACACCAATAAAAAAGAGTTTTTTGAAACATTTAAAGAAGCTTTGCCTTTACAAAACGTTTTCAATTGGTTAAGACGGAAATTAGATATTAATTATCCGGATCAACCTGTTTCTCTTTATTCATATTTTGCACACAAATCAAACATTAATCAAATTGTTGAAGCTATTAAAGCTTTTTCAACTGGAATTATTGATTATAAAATAATTGAAACTACTATGGATACATTCTTAAAAAATGTACCTATTGATTTAAAAAACAAGATTTTAGGTGATATAGAAAAAGCTTCCTCGCAACAAAAAGATGCAGAACACAATTTTGTTTTAAGAGGAGATCGAGAATTCTTTATGATTAGCATTGTTGATGGCAACATAAAATGTGAAACCATACAGTTCGAACACGAAAATTCGGATAATCTTTTTTTACTTTCAGAAGAATCTGATGGAACGGCAAGAATTTTAGATCTTTTAGAAATTCTTCTAAATAACTCTAACAAAGTTTTTGTTATAGATGAAATTGATAGATGTCTGCATCCTCAATTAACAAGAAAATTTATCGAAATTTTCTTAGAGTATGCTAAAGGACATAATACTCAACTTATTGTAACTACCCATGAATCAAGATTGTTAGATTTAGATTTAGTTAGAAGGGATGAGATTTGGTTTATTGAAAAATCAAATTGTGGGAATTCCAAAGTATATTCATTAGAAGAATATAACACTCGGTTTGATCAAAGGGTCGATAAAGCATATTTAGATGGTCGTTATGGAGGTATTCCTATTTTCAATAAGATTTTCCCTAATATTGGAGAAGACTTATGAGAATTTCATCAAACTTTGGAGAAAGATCGAAACCTTCAAACGCATTAGAAACTAGGAAAAAAGTATTTTTTGTTTTTGAAGGCGACAAAACGGAATACCAGTATTTTAACGGATTAATAAATTATAGAGAGCAATTAAATATTAGCAGTTGTTACGATTTTAAATCTATAGTAAGAAGTTTTGATGAACAAGGATGGAGTAATCCCAAAAAAATCCTCGAACGATTTTTATATCAAGCAGAACAAAAAAGCCTAACTTTTGATGTTCTTAAGGAATTGATTTGTGATTATTTCATTAGCAATAAGATAATTGACGCTGAAGTTAGCTATCTTCAACCTTCAATAAATAGAGCTTTTGATACAATTTTTAATTTGCGTTCAGAGGATATTGTTGATATAGAGAAAGAAACAGAAAAACTAGAAAAGGCACTTGTTCAAATCTATACTGGCGAGATTGTTTTAGAATCAATATTAAAATTCGTCCAAGATTCAAAAGTTGTTTATGAAAAAGAAATAGATATAGTTTGTTTGATTGTTGATAGAGATAAGAAAAGTTTCATTGGTAGAAAAAACAATAATCAATACAAGTACGTTGTAGATAAATGCAAAGAAAATTCTATAGACTTATATATAACGAATCCCTGCTTTGAATTTTGGCTTTACTTGCATTATGACGATGGTAAAGGCTTAGAACATACAAAGTTGCTAGAAAACGAGAGGGATAGAGAAACAGGTGAAACTTATATAGAGCAAGAATTGAAAAAGTATTTACCAGGCTATAAGAAAAACAATCTAAATTTTGAAGAGTTTAAAGACCGAATTGAAAATGCAATATTAAATGCTAATACATATAGCGTCGAAATTGAAGAAATTAAAAATAGTTGTGGTACAAACCTACATCAGTTAGTAGAAAAATTGAGGAAATAGTTATCTATGAGAGCTGTGATTTATGCACGGTATTCTTCCGATAATCAACGTGAAGAATCTATCGAAGGTCAACTTCGTGAATGTATGCAATATGCCGAATACAACGATATATCCGTCATTGATACGTACATTGACCGTGCATTGACGGCGAAAACGGATAATCGTCCTAACTTCCAAAAGATGATAAAAGACAGTTATAAAGGCGCTTTTGATATGATTCTTGTGTGGAAGTTAGACCGTTTCTCTCGCAACCGTTACGATTCGGCTCACTATAAGCACCTACTCAAGAAAAACGGTGTTCGTGTCGTATCTGCAACGGAAACGATAAGTTCGGGTTCGGAAGGTATTCTGCTCGAATCGGTGCTTGAAGGTATGGCGGAATACTACTCTGCTGAACTTTCGGAAAAGGTTAAACGTGGTTTAACGGAAAACGCTTTGAAAGGTTTATGGAACGGCGGAAATATCCCTTTCGGGTACGTTATCAATAAAGAAAGAAAACTTGAAATTGACCCCGTATCTGCCCCTATCGTAAAAGAGATTTTCCAAATGGCTTACGATGGCAAAACCGTTAAAGATATTCATAAGAACTTGGAAGAACGGAAAATCTTACGTAAAAACGGCAAACCGCTTCGCTATAACGCCGTAAGATACATATTGACCAACCGTGTTTACATAGGCGAATACAATCATTCGGGTATTAAAATTGAAAACAGCGTTCCTCCCCTTGTTGAATTGGATATATTCAACGCCGTTCAGTTGGAAATCGCTAAAAATTCAAAAGCTCCTGCAAGGCATACCGCCGATGACGATTATTTATTGACAACTAAACTGTTTTGCGCAAAGTGTAATGCTATGATGGTAGCGCAAGCAGGAACGAGCCATACGGGTAAAGTTCATCGCTATTATGCGTGTGTCCGTCAAAAGAAACATAAATGCGATAAGAAGATGCTCCATAAGGATAAATTAGAAGCGTTCGTTGTTTATAAAACAATGGAGTTCTTGCAAAAAGACGACGTAATCGAACAACTTTCCGAAGCTCTTTACAATCTTCAATTCACGGAAAGCACGATACTCCCGAAATTAGAAGAACAGTTAAAGGTAAAGAATCAAGAGATAGAAAATATCGTAAATGCCGTTCAAAAAGGCTTTGCGACGCAAACGTTACTACAGCGTTTAGGCGAACTTGAAAAGGAACGTGACGAAATTGGCGAAGCAATCGCAAAAGAAAAGATAAAAACGCCTATCTTCTCGCAAGACCATTTTAGAATGGCATTGCACAATTTCCGCAAGATAGACGTAAGCAAACAAGACGGAAAAAGAAAAATCATCGACACGTTTATCAATGCGATATACGTAAGCGACGACGATTTCAAAATTGTATATAACGTCAATGGAAAAGAGGAAACCATTAAACTTGAAGAGCTTGAAAGTTCAACCTTGTTTTCAAATGGTGCACCAAACGGGAACTATCCGAACTTTTCGGGTAGTTCCCGTGTTTTTCTTTGCAATCTTTATAAATCAAGGCTTTCAGCTCGATAGAAGAAACCCGACAGCACTCGTCAGGAGCGTCGTCGGATAATTGTTTTTTTTGTGAAAATATATGATAAAATGAAAATTATAAAATCTCCGCGCGCAAGAGCGTAAAATCCACAAAAGCGAGAGTAAGAGGAATCTAAATTAAAGCCAACCATTTAGTTGCTTTTTTTCGTATGTTATAATCTGAATCGTGTTGCAACTCGTTTAAAATTTCTTTCGTTAACAACTTTCTTTTCTTCATACAATCTATAATATATTCTCTGTCGAAGGCGTCATAACTGTTCTCGTAAGTATAAAATAAAATTTCATCAGGTAAATCCTTTTTTTTGCTATACATAAAATCAATCGTGTAAGAAACCAACGGTGTATAATTGTAAAAAGAAAATCTGATTTTTTTATAAGCATCAACGAGTAATTGTTTATATTCCTTTTTATAGTTGTTCATCAACATATGTATTGCACTAATCGCATTTTCTTTATCTTTTAATAGTGTTAAAGATAAATTTTCGACTTTTTTGGATTTTTTATAAGATAATGTACGATATATCTCAATATCGACGACTTTACTGTGAACATTCAATAGCGAGAATAATAATTCTTCAGGAATTACTTTGGGGGTATCCTCATATTGAAAGGCATCTAATATTAAAATTATATCGTCTTCATTTTTTGTTTGTTTTAAATAATTAATACATTTATCATATTCTATATCCGATGCCCAATGCGCAAAACTACAATTAAAGCGATTTTCTCTTGCTAATTTCAAAAATTCATCAAAAGTATGATCGTAGTTTTTTGGTTGATTGTCTTCTTCGGCGCAAAAACTCTGAATCGTTAGATTATTTTTATATTTGAAAGAGATTAGAAATAAAAACCAACTAATGTCGTTTCTATTTATTTTTAATTTTTCTATATCCTTTAAAATATGTAATACTTTTTTTAGACCAAAAATTTGATATATTGTAATACATAAATATTCGTAGCATAATATTTTATTTTTAGTCCATTTCCCATTTTCTATAAAATACTTGTAATAATTATTAAAAAATGGTTTTATCTCTATATCTCCTTGATAATAATAGCACTTTAATATATCAAGTAATTGCGCAAACAAATTTCTATAAGGCACTTTGTTTTGTAAAAAATCTATTATGCTTTGCTTGAAATAAACTGTATCGTCAAGTAAGTTTATTAAATCAAATAAATATGCGCCCTTACTCCCTTCGGTTACAAAATCATAAGAACAGTTGTGAAAACAGACATATAATAAAGTTTCCCTATATTCTTCTTTGTTTTCAGCAGATTCAAGTTCTAAATATGCTCTACCCAACCCTTTTCTTATATTATCAATAAAATTCTTTTTAAGCATAATGTTTCTTCTCCATATCTATAATTTAATATTACCATACTTGCAATAATATGTCAATCAAAAAAAAAAGAAACTTAAGCATATATAACGTATGTCGATTCAGACTTCTCTTGGTAAAGCAAAACTCGGTTTTAGTCAGATATGGAAACGAGAACTTTTACATAATTCGGGGCGATAAAAAGGTTCGGATTTGTTCCCTTTAGGTGCACCAAACAAAGAAACACCCTTGCGGGTGTTTTTTTGTTTGGTATGCTACGAATCTTCGACGGGAAATACACCAAAAAAAGCACCTCTACGGGTGCTTTTTGCCTTTTCTCTTTTAATACGCCTTACAGGCTCGCCAAAATCGTGTCTACGTCGGAAATTTCCGCGTCGTAGGTGTCCTTTAAGTACTTGATACCGTAGTTATAATCTTCTTCGGTGAAGGAATCCGTCGCGTCCTTTGCCACCACTACGTCATAACCGTATTGATACGCGTCCGCGGACGTATGGCGAACGCACATATGCGCGTGAAGCCCCGTCATAATCACCGTATTCACGCCGAGCTCGCGAAGAAGCAGATCCAGATCGGTCTGGAAGAACCCGCTGTAACGGCGTTTGGGCACGACGTAGTCCTTCTCGCAAAGATCGAGTTCGGGAATGACTTCTGCGCCGAACGTACCTGCGATCGCGTGATCGCCCCAGAATTTAAGCTCGTGATCGATTCCCTTTACGTGCGCGTCGTTACAAAAAATAACGGGAACGCCCTTTTCACGGCAACCTGCCAAAAGCTGTTTGGTTTTAGGCACGATCGCCAAGCCTCTGTCGCATTTCAACGCACCCGTCACGAAATCGTTTAACATATCCACGACTAATACTGCATACTTCTTTTCCATTTTTCTATCTCCTTTTTTGGTGTATATACACCTGTATATGCATATAATTATATCACAGTTATTTGCTTGTGTCAACGCAATCCGCGTTGCAATTTAAAAATTTTTATGGTATAATGGAAGAAAATACGGAAAATTTCGGGGGGAAAGATAAAATGAACGGCGAAGAAAGAAGAAACTCGATACTTGCGCGGCTTAGGCAAAGCGGCGCGCCCGTTAGCGCGAACCGTTTCGCGGAGGAATTTTGCGTTACGCGGCAAATTATCGTTGCGGATATTGCGTTGTTACGCGCGGCGGGGTATCCGATCTCGGCGGATCGCAAAGGCTATACGTTGGAATCCGCAGGCGACGGGCTTATCAAAAGAATCGCCGTGAAGCACGGCAAAAACGAGGTTTCCGACGAATTTTACGCGATCGTAGACAACGGCGGGAAGGTGCTCGACGTGATCGTGGAACATTCGATGTACGGCAAGATCTCGGTGGAGCTGAATATTTCCTCGCGATACGAGGCGGATCTGTTCGTCGCGAAGATCAACGAAACGGGCGCAAATCCCCTTTCCGTCTTGACGGAGGGGTTGCATATCCACACGATTTCGGTCAAGGACGAGGAAGGTTTTTCCCGAATCACCCGAAAATTGTCCGAGCTGGGAGTTCTGATCGAATCCACTTGATCGCGATCGGGGGGATAACAAAGAAAAAACAGGGTGCATATCATTGTGCATCCTGTTTTTTAGAGGCGAGTTCGCCCATCGTTTGAAATTTCTTCATTGATTTTTTCCTTTGAGTATAGTAAAAGGGCTAACGTTTCCAC
Source organism: Clostridia bacterium (assembly GCA_017471945.1). GTDB lineage: Bacteria > Bacillota > Clostridia > Christensenellales > Borkfalkiaceae > Scatosoma. The sequence continues at coordinate 27,028 of JAFURH010000036.1, forward strand.
ATTAGCCCAATTGAATAGTTGGTTGTATGTAGTTGTTAAATGGTATGTTTCAAGAATGTTTAATTCGCTCGCGTGTATGCGTCCTTGCGTTGTATAATATAATACTTATATAGTTCTTAGATAATATTATCAAATTATAAGCAAGTTAAATTTACAGATCATATAGTGGTTTTTGCTTAAAAACACACAATATATAGTGGTTTTACTTCATTTAATTATTCTTTAAGCAAGTTACAGGCAAGTTACAGGCAAGTTAATTATGCCCAAATAGGAATATATTTCATATATCTTGGGGCAGTATCAGGGTCTAATGGTTTGATAAATTTTTGCTCCACTGCTTCTTTTATCAAACGAGAAATGCTTCCTGCTCCCGTTTCTTTTAATCCAAACCTTTCACGCAAAGAACTATTGGTTAACTGCTCGCCTTGAACTTGCTTTAAGCAAGCGTGTAAATAACAAGCCCAAATTTTATCTTCGTAGGATATATTAGAGAAGTTTTCTTCTGCGAATAATGTCACTTTTGTATTTTCTTCATACAGACTAATTTTAGGCGCAGGCAATTGTTTCAATTCACAAGAAAGCGCAATTCTATCCCAACCCGTTCCAAGTTCTTCGCAAACGCCCAACCTTCGCATTAAGGATGCTAATTTTTCATTTCTTGATTTAGGTGGATTATCAATAATTCTTTCTATTTGAATCAGCGGAGTTCCAGGATTTGTTACTTCTATCCTATTTTTAAAGATTTCAACAATAGGACCAGTTCCCGTAATGGAAAAATCTTGGTGGATTAAAGCGTTTGCCAAAGTTTCACGAATTGCCAATAATGGATAAACCGAAACACGTTCCCTCAAAGCACCTTTTATTTCTTCTTTGGTGGGCAACAAGGCGTCAATATATTTTACCAAACCTTCAAAACCAACAGCATAACCTTTTGTTCCAATATCTTCTTTTAACATTGTTAAACGATTGTTTTCTTGATATTGCACAACTCTTATAGCCTTTCTTGATATCTTTGAAAAATCAGACAATCTCTTCGCAAACAAAATTGCCCCCATATTCGTAATAGAGTACAGTCCATTGTCTTGCTTGATGATAATCTCTTCTTGTTCTAAATAATAAGCAACTCCCGCTAAATCAGTAGGAGCTTTTTCCTTTTTCATATCAAAATAGGTGGCAACATCAAGCATTTGGACGGCTTCATCCAATTGCATATCAATTTTTGCCATTTGTTCTTCAAATTTGCAATTTCGAATCTTATCCCATACTTGCGCTTGCACAGCTTGATACTCACTTAACTTTTTTGTATAGCTACCAATTCTTATATATTCTATTTTTTCGAACATTACAGTATGACTAATTGCGCGGTGAATTATTAAAACCCCCACATCACATAATTCCTTAGTAGCTTCCTTTTTCATTTTTACCGTATGAAACTCAAAATATACATTTTTTGACAGCAAATTCCGCAACCAGCTTTCAATTTCTTGATTTCCTTTTTTTAATGATTGTAAATTATAATCTGTGCCGACTATTTCGTGAGTTTCATTGTGTATCCCCCAAAGCATATAAGCACAATTTTTTTCATATAATGCGGCACTATTCGCCAAAGCACTTATATCTTGACCTATCATATCAGGATAATAATTGTTATGCTTAAATTCAACCCAAGGAGTTTCATCAGGCAATTTAAGTAATTCGTTTACAAGTCTTTCAAGATTTTCCATTTATTAAATCCTTCTTTTGTTTTATAAGATTATATTGTTATATCAATTATTTTCTCCGACAGCAATTTGAAACCAACCTACTAAATCATAGATTTCAATCAGTTGTTTAGCATAACAACGCGCCCTTGAAGAACTTATATTTCCTTCTGCGTAGTACTTTGTATTCTTAATTGTAACAGGACTATTTAACAGCGAAGGCGTTTCGGAAAGAATAGGGTCTTTCATATCAGAAATTTTCGTTGACGTCGATTTGTGTATTGTATTTTGTTGCACGATTTCGTCAAATTTTTTGCCGTCGAATTCATACAAAATCTCACATATCGTAGGTATAACGTCTTTCCATTTGGTTACGGCATACTCTTTATCATCAAATCTAATTAAGGTAGGTTTTTCCCCTTCCATAGGTGTAATATCGTCAGACATATCGTAAACACCTGCTTCAAATTCAAACGTAGGGGCTTTGGTATCATAATCCCGAGTACGTTTTAACGGTGCGGTTATTGCTTTACAAACTCTATTGGCGATTTCTTCGTTTCTATCCTTAATCGATTCTTCTTTCCACTCACGATATTTATCATTTTTTGCTATTTCGTTTGTAATAACAAATTGAACGTCTGCGATATGCTTTAATTTTACGCCCCAAGCCTTATTTGAATTTTTCGAGTTATATCCTTGCGACATAGGAACTAAATTTCCTATGCAATTCAAGTATTTGTTGCGCATATCTTTTGCCTTTTCCTCACCGCCATAATATGAAATCCACCAAGGCGAGAATGTTTGTGGCATAAGGTGTTCCATTGTCACTTTTGTTATGTCCACTGGAATATTGCATCGCTCATATTCTTCGGTTTTTACCAAAATTGCCCTTGCGTAATTCACGTTGACATTTTCTTTTAAGCTTTGCTTAAACTCTTCGTCATCGGGGAATCTTCCTGCGGGAGAACTGCTATTTGATAACTCAAAATAGATATTATCATAAGTACATTCTAATCCACCGTCAATCTTTCTTAATAACTGATTGACGACAGTTCTCATTGCACCGCCGCCACCCGAAACAGCACAAACTCTATACCTTGCCATATAATCAAACAATAAGTTCAATATTTTTTCAAGTTCTCTCGTCTTGTTTATATACAGTTTATCAAACAAGCATAAATAGAGGGGCATTAAATCGTCTGTCTTTAAAAGATTCAACATTACGATAATCTTGTTTATCTTTTCATTTTCACAATTTTCGAACTTAAAATAAGCAAAATATTTTGAATATCTACTCATTTCATCAAGTATTTCGACGTGTGTTATTTCTGGTTGATTGACATAATCGTCTTTGAATTTTTTATAAATCTTTTCCTGTTCAACATCTTCAAAGATTTTCATAACCAAAAAATCGCGCGCAAATCTTGAAATGTTTTCATTTGAAACAGTTCTTTCAATTTTTATCCAATAGTTTTTATACAACAACTCTTGTTCTTCAATGGAATTGGAAAGCAACAAGCAGTTTCTTATCAAATCCGCAGGGGATAACCTCTTTCCCGTTGAATTGATTTTTTCAAATACAGTTTGAACGGCTTCAAGATTGTCCTCAATTTGCAAGTTTACATCAACAACTTCCAACTTGGTAATGGTATTATAAATATCTTTAAGGGGAATCGTGGATTCTCTTAACAGAGATATAAAATGGAAGTAGTTTTTGATTATATTATTTTTCTTATCGTTTTCTTTTATTAAACCTTTTACAACCATATTAAAACTATCGGCATCATAAGATGTTTGTTTCAATCTAACTCTATACAAATCCCCACCATTATCGTTTTCTAAATACCTAATCGTGATATTTTCATCGGGAATATTTTGCCTTTTCATCTCATCACGAATTGCGCACAACAAAAGCAAAATCGTTGTGACACGTTGTTGCCCGTCAACTAATATAAACTCACTAAACGAAGCCCCATTATTTTTTCCTTCATAATAAACAATATTACCAAGATAGTGTGTTTTTTTAGACTTATAGGAGCTAATAATGTCTTCGAATAACTCGTCGCATTGTTCGAATGACCACTCATAATTACGTTGAAAAGGTGGAATAATAAACACTTTATCTAGACCGCCGATAAACTTTAAAATGTTGGTTTCACTTGCTTTCATAAAATTTCTCCTTGGTAAGTCTAACACTTGATACTTCTATAAAAAGGTTATTTTGTTTTATTATACCATTTTTACAACCATTAGTCAATGAAAAGTGAAACCATACCGTACAAAGCAAAAAAAGAATTCGGCATAATAACCGAACTCTTCCTCTCGTTTTTAAGGTTTATTTTTCGTCGTCCAAATGTACTTTGGGTAAGCTCCAACGGTATTTGGTCGCCAACATTCTAATTAAGATCACGAACGACATTCCCGCGA